>JAGAWD010000208.1 GCA_017941585.1 Olsenella sp.
AGGAGGGGAGCCTTCTCTGGCTCGCCCCGCCCAGTGGGGCTCGCAGGTTCGGAGCTGATGAACATATCGTCTGCGCCTGAGGTGTCCTAGGCTGGCGCTGCTGTCGGGCTTCCCGTCACCGGTCTTCTTCCTATCGCTGGTCCTCCGCGCTACCGGAGGAGCTGACGACGTCCTCGACGAGGTAGAGCGGGCGATGCTTGGCCTCGACAAACGTGTTGCCGACATAGATGCCGACGACGCCCATGACGGACACCACGATGCCACCCACGAAGAATATCGAGGCGATGATGCTTGGCCAGCCCATCGAGACGTCGGGGTCGACGAAGTGCCTGATGATCAGGGCGATGAGAACCACGATCCCGAGCACCGACATGGCAAAGCCCGCCTTCACGGCCATCATGAGGGGCTTCGTCGAGTGCGACGTGATCGTCTCGACCGCGAGGGCGACCTTCTTGCCGAAGGAATAGGAGGACTCGCCCTCGAAGCGCGCCTCCGGCTCGATGTCTACCGTCGCCTGCTCGAAGCCGACCCAGGTCATGAAGAGCGAGTAGTCGCGCCCCTGCTCGCGCATGGCGAGGTATGCGTCGCGCGCGCGGGTGCTGACGATGCTGTAGTTGCCAATCGTGGGGTCTATCGTCGTCTCCGCGAGATTGGAGAAGACGCGATAGTACGTGCGCGAGAGGGCAAGGGTGACGGCGGAGTCCTTTCGCCCGATTCTGCGGGCGAACACGACGTCATAACCTTCGAGGGCCTTCTCGTACAGCTGCGCGATCGCTTCGGGCGGATCCTGGCAGTCGCAGTCCATGACGACCGACCAGGTGCCGCGGGCACGGTCGAGCCCGGCCGTTATTGCCCGGGACTGTCCGAAGTTCCTGGCAAGGCGGACGCCCACCACGTGGGGGTCCGCAAGCGCAAGCTCTTGCACGCCGGCCCACGACCCCATGGGGCAGCGGTCGTCCACCAGTATGATCTCGTAGTCCCCGACGAGCGGGGAGAGGGTCTCGGTAAGGCGGCGATGCAGCTCGGGCAGGGCGCCGGGACACCCGTAGACCGGCACGACCACCGATATGTCAATCTGTGATTCGCTCATGCAGACCATTTTATCCAAGCAGGGCGAAGGTGCAAATGCCGGTGACAATAAGCACAAGTGCGACAATCTTCTGCGCGCCGATGCGCTCCTTGAAGATGAGCGCACCGAACGCGGTCACGTAGATGTAGCTCGTTGATTCCAGCACGGGGCCGAGCGAGAGCGGCACCTGCCGATATGCATAGACCGTAAGCAGGGTCGAGATCACGAAGAGCGCGTAGGCGCCGATCACGAGGGGGTTCGCGTACTCGCGGACGGTGCTCTCGTACGTGCGGTTCGCGGACAGCTTCAGCATGACCTGGGAGACGGCGCTCACGAAGACGCTGCCAAGCAGGATGGCGACGTGCAGGAGCATCTCGTCACTCATGGGCGCCACCCTCCTCCTTGGCGTCGGCAAGGGAGAAGAGCACTATCCCCGCGATTATCATGCAGGCTCCCAGGAGCTTGGGCGCGGTTATGGACTCCGAGAAGAAGACGGCACCCCAGAAGATGCCCCACACGACCGTGATGCCCCTGTTCGCATACGCTGTGGTCAGCGGAATCCGTTTGATGACCTGCTGCCAGCCGAATGCGTAGCCCGCCAGTATGACGAGCAGGCCGCCGTAGCAGGCGACAAAGCCGAGGCTGAGGAAGTCGAACCCGGCCGCGAGCTTGCTCATAACGTCGGAGAGCGAGTAGAAGAGCAGCAGTATGTGGAGAAGGAGGAGGGTCCCCCCGCGTTCCCATCTCACGCGCCGCTCCCCCTCACGATGCCGACGAGCTGGTCGGGCAGGTAGGGGAGGAGGTCTTCCGCGTTTGCGGCGCTCATCACGAAATGCCCCAGGCGAGTCGAGCTGTCCGAGACGACGTGGCCCGACCCGTCCTCGGGAGGTGTCATGTGCGTGTACCTGACGAGCTCGGGGTGGTCGCGCTGGACCGACCTCAGGAGCTCGAGGTCACCCTCGTCGAACAGGAAGCGCGATGCCGCGGCCGCCGGCTCGTGGGAGGGGGTGAGGTCGGGCCTGTTGCCAAGCGCCACGTCGACCACGGCGCCCACGTAGTCGATGCCTGTGGAGAGCTCGACCATGTGGCTGCCGATGCAGTCGCCCCCCATGCGCGCGCCGATCTCGATGATCTTGATCGTGCCGTCTGGGGCGACCTTGAGCTCGCTGTGGGAGGCTCCATAGCGCACGCCGAGCGTGTCGAGGGCGTGCCTCACGACGGACTCGACGCGAAGTGCGGTCTCGGGCGCGAGGAAGGCGGGCTGGAGATGGGCGGTCTCGATGAAGTGGGGTGCGCCGGTCGTCGCCTTTCGCGTGATGGTGAGAATCTTGTGCTCACCCTCCCAGCTCATGCCCTCGACGCTGAATTCGTCGCCCTCGGCGAACTCCTCCACGAGGGCCTGCTTCGTGAAGCCCTGCTCGAAGGCATCACGAAGCGCCCTCGCAATCTCCTCTCGGGAGACGCCCCTCTCGAGCTTGGTCACGCCGCGGCTGCCGGAGCGGTCGGTCGGCTTGACTATGAGCGGAAAGTCGAGCCCGTGCGCGGTGGGGTCGAACGACTCGAGCTCGCCCTCGTCCAGGACGACTCCCGATTGCGCCATCGCGTCGCCGCCCCTGAGTCCGACGAGCAGGTGCTTGGGGGAGGGGTCTCCGCCCGCTGCGAACGCGGCTCGCATGAGGCTCTTGTCCGTCGAGGCGCGCATGCACTCGATGGAGTTGCCGGTGAGTCCGAGGGCGTCGGCGACGCTGCAGACCGCAACCGTAGCGAGGTCACTCGCGATGGTGCAGATTCCCTGCACGCCCACCTCGCGGCACTCGTCGACGATCTGGTCGACCTCGGTGATGCTGACGGGATGGAAGACGTCGGCCGCACTCTCGCCCACGTCGCCGCATCGCCACGCGAAGGCATGCACCTCGCAGCCCCTCTGCTGTGCCTTCTCGATGAGTGGGAGCTGGAAGTGGGAGGCGCCGATTACCGCTAGCTTTGGCTTGGACATGCTCCTAGCTCCGATCGAAGAAGTCGAGGGCTGCGTTGATGACGGTCTCGCGATCCTCATCGGTCAGGCCGTAGTACATGGGGAGGCGAACCAGGCGATCGCTCTCCTTGGTGGTGTAGCGGTCCTCTCCCACGAACTCGCCGAACTTAAGCCCGGCGGGCGCGCTGTGCAGCGGGACGTAATGGAACACGCACTGTACGTCGTGCTCCCGCATGTGCGAGATGAACGCGGTGCGGTCTGCGAGGTCGCGGCACTTGATGTAGAACATATGGGCGTTGTGAGTGCAGCCGTCGGGTATGTGCGCGAGCTCGATGCGACCGGACTCTGCCAGGGGGGCGAAGGCCTCGTGGTAGGCGTTCCAGGAGGCGAGGCGGTTGTCGTTGATCTTGTCGG
This sequence comes from Olsenella sp., assembly GCA_017941585.1. Taxonomy (GTDB): domain Bacteria; phylum Actinomycetota; class Coriobacteriia; order Coriobacteriales; family Atopobiaceae; genus Olsenella_J. The sequence continues at coordinate 3,459 of JAGAWD010000208.1, forward strand.
CCTGCTGGAGTTGTGCCCAGAGGTAGGCCGCCAGCATGTCGCTCGGCAGGAAGCTGCTGCCCCAGTCGACCCAGGTGTACTTGTCGACCTGCCCACGGAAGAACCTGGAGCGGTTCGTTCCCTTCTCGCGGAAGATCTCCGCCTCCTCGATGGGCTCCTCGTCGCGGATGAGAAGGGCCCCGCCCTCGCCCATGGAGTAGTTCTTGGTCTCGTGGAAGGAGTAGCAGCCGAAGTCGCCGAAGGTGCCGAGCGCCTGGCCGTGATAGGTGCTCATGACGCCCTGGGCGGCGTCCTCGACGACGCGCAGGTTGTTGTCGCGCGCGATCTGCATGATCGCGTCCATCTCGCACGAGACGCCGGCGTAGTGAACGGGAACGATTACCTTGGTCCTGGGGGTGATTGCGGCCTCGATCAGGTTCTCGTCCATGTTCATCGTGTCTGGCCGGACGTCGATGAACTTGAGGCGCGCCCCCTGTCCGACGAAGGCCGTCGCGGTGGACGAGAAGGTGAAGGAGGGGAGGATGACCTCGTCTCCCGGCTCGAGGTGACAGAGGGCGGCGGCCATCTCGAGTGCGCTCGTGCCGCTCGTGGTGAGCAGGGCCCGGCGGGTGCCGAAGCGCTCCTCGATCCAGGAGCTGCACTGCTTCGTGAAGGCGCCGTCGCCGCAGATCTTGAGGTTGTCGATCGCCTGCTGTATGTTCTCGAATTCCGTTCCGACGAAGGGTGGCTTGTTAAACGAGATCATTTTGTACCTGTCCTTCCGTTTGTCCGTGCGCTGGCTCTTCCGTCTCGCCAGCGGAGCGCGATAGCAAGTAGGGCGGTCGCGAGGATCGCGATTCCGGTTAGTGCGAAGCCCTCGACGAGTCCGGGGGTGAGATAGTGCAACTCTATAGTATGACGCCCCTCGGGTAGGTCGAGCGCCATGAAACCCGTGTCTGCACACCTTAGCCTCATGGGAGCGCCGTCGACGGTGGCGGACCACCCGTCGCTGTAGGCCATGGTCAAAAGCAGGGTCTTGGGCTTGTCGAGCTCGATGGCGCCCACGAGGCGGTTCGTCTTGAGCTCGAGGTCCGTCAGGGGCGAGGCCGCGCACTGCGCGAGCCATTCGGCGCGGCGGTCGTGCGTCTGGGCTATCACCTGCATGTCGTCGAAGGAATAGACGCCCGGCTGATCGAACGTGATCGTGACTTGGGTTGCCGCCTCCTCCGCGTACCCGAGCCCTGCGAGCCAAGTGTTCTTGCCCCCGTACATGTGGTAGTTGGTCGTATAGTTGCTGATGTAGGCGTTCGCGTTCGATGCGTTGCTTCTGGTCGTAATAATGTATTTGACCGGGGGCGCGTAATTGAGGTCTTCCAGCAGCAGATTCGCGCGATACGGCCACGTCATGGCTTGCCTCTGCTCCTCGCTCACGCGGTCGGAGGGCTTAAGCCCCTCGTAGGCCAGCCCCTGGAAGAAGAGGTAGGTGTCTGCTCCGGGGACTCCCTCGAACTGCAGGGTGACGGTACCGTTTTCCACCTCAGAGACGATCCGCCCGTCTTCGACCTTGGCGCCAGACGCGGCGACGACGCTGTAGGGAAGCGTCGTGTCCTCGAACTCGAGCTGGCTCGCGCCGACGGTATCCGCACCCGCCTGCGGCAGGCCGGGCTTGTCCTTATCGTCCAGCACGACTGCCTGGAGCAGCGCCTGCTGCCTCTGGATGGGGGAGAGTTCGAGGTAGTCCGCGCGCGTGATCGCCCGGTCAAGGGCAAATCCGCACGGGAGGGCGGCGTCATTGCGATGCAGGTAGTAGTTCGTGCCCCTGACGTTCTTCTGCCCAAGCGGTTGCGAGGAGTCGACGCCGTAGGGAATGGATGCGGTCCCGTCGTCTCGGTGGATGTAGTACCTGACGCCGAGGAGCGCCATGAGGTCGGATCTGCCCTGCAGGTCCGTGTAGCTGAAGTTGATGTCGTCTCCCGCTATTGCCAGCTCGGTGTGGAACCGGTCGATGTGGTCGTTGTAGATGCTGTTGTAGAAGTCGATTCCGCGTAGGCCGAGCACGAGGCTGTTGTTGCGAATGCGTCCGCTGTACTGTGCGGCGTCGTACCTCCACCACGAGGGGTCGCCCACGTCGCGCGCGAGGGTGTCGACGGACTGCGTTGTCAGCTTCGCGTAGGCCATGCCGAGGGGGGTCTGCTCTGCGGCCAGCCCGTTTTCGTCCGCCGAGAGGAAGTAGAAGCCGTTCACGCCAAGCGTAAGCGCAAGGGCGCATCCGAGAAGCGCGCGGGCGGTGCTGCGGCCCTGAGCGAGAAGGACGATCGCTATGGCGCCAAGCAGCGCTGCGAAGCCCGCGACGTTGCCCTCGAAGCGGAAGGCGGGGACGAGGAACAGGAGCGCGTACGCGGCGACGCTGCAGAGGAGCGCCCGACGTTGGCCGCTCGATAGCGAGAGAAGCATGGGGGTCGCCCGCGTCAGCACGAACGCCATGCACAGCGCGTAGGCCCACGCCCAGCGGTTGGTGGCGTAGTTGAGCCCGTTGAAGAAGGAGCCGACGCAGGGGAGCAGGAAGAACAGGGAGAGCGCCACGAGGACGCCCTTGAGCTCGCGGTTGCGTCCCCTCTCGGAGAAGAGGAGGGCGCAGGCGAGGAGGGCCATGCCCCCGAAGCCCTGGAAGGTGTCGCTTCCCACGTCATGGGTCGTGAGGAAACCGGAGAGGAGGTTTATGTAGTAGGCGGGCGCGTAGAGAAGGGGCACGACCGTGCTCTGGTCCACCAGGCGCTCCATTCCCGAGAGCGCGGCGACGGCGGGAACGATGGCAAAGCCCGCGAGCGCGATGGAGAGGAGGGTAAGCCCGGCGAATGTGGCGACCCAGCGCATGAAGCGGGCGACGGTAAGGCGCGGCCTCTGCACCATGACGACTCGCAGCGCAAGGTAGCCCACGAGGAGTATGCACGCCATGTACGTGAAGTAGTACGAGACGATGGCAAGCAGCGCGAGGGATGCGACGAAGACCCACGGCCTCTTGCCCGCAAGCACGCGCTCCGCCCCCGCCAGCACGACGGGGAAGAGGATGAGCGCGTGAAGGCCGCTCGACCAGCGGACCACGGTGAGCCCCGCGCCGCAGAGGGCGTAGAGAAGCGCGCCGAGCACCGTCCCGGTCTCGCCCTCGCCGCGGGTGCGGCAGTAGTAGGTGAACGCGAGGCCGGCAAGGTAGAGCCGCAGGACGACGAGGGCCTGGAACACCCACTCGCTCAGGCTCTCGGGCGTGATTGCCGAGACGAGGTTCAAGGGGTCGAGGAAGACGTCGAAGGTCGTGGGGATGTCGGCGCCATATCCGCTGCACCATTCCCAGAGGGGAATGACGTCACCCGTTCCCGCGAGCAGGTTGGAGAAGACCGAGCGGATCCACTGCCCCTCGTAGATGAAGAAGGGGTAGTACTGGCTGATGCCGTCGACGTTCCATATGAGTTCGCGCCCGCTCAGGGGGATCGAGATGAGCACGATTGCCGCAAAGATGGGAAACAGCACGCTGTAGGCGTGGTAGCAGACGCGGCCCTTGCGGTTGGGCTTCGCGTCCTCCCAGGCCCTTAGGGCGCCTTCGGCCTTCTGCATCCGCTGGTCCAGCCAATGCAGAAGGCCCTTTCGCTCACCTGTCGCTTCGCTTCGCATCCTGCGCTCTCACTCGTTTGCTCAGAATTTTTGCAGTACCGCAAAAGGATAAGCTTGTTGTACGCCTTTCTGATGTGAGACCGACCCGCCCCAAGAGTTCTTCACGCCTTACATGTCGAAGAATCCGAGAAGCCCTATCATGCGTATCGCGGTCTCCAAGTAGCCCATCTCTGTGATGGACCACTGGAAGCCCAGGCGATAGAGCGCCTTGGTCGTGAAGCTGTTGTCATAGGAAAGCTCGTGGCGCATCTCGTCATCGTCGAGGTGATAGTTGACCAGCGGTGCGACGTAGGCGTTTATGTCGTCGCGCGCAAGCGCGTCCTTTAGCCTGGACTGGAACGCTTCGTCGCTCACGACGTCTATGTCATACCCGCACCGCTGCATTGCGAGGATCACGTTGCCCATCTCGACCGTATGAGAGTTGATCGGGTGGAACACGGTAAAGGCGGAGGGCGTCCCCGCCAGCAGCACGATTGCGCGGGCCGTCTCGTCTATGGGCGAGAACTCCTCGCGCTCGTCCATCTCCGAGACGGGGAAGCAGCCGAGCGTGGTATACGACCGAAGCGTGTTCATGAAGTTGTTGGTGTTGAAGTTCGCCTGGAACTCTCCGTCCTCCTCGCGGCTCATCAGGTTGCTCACGCGCATGATCTTCGCGTCGAGCCCCTCGTGGGCAACCTTCTGGAGTATGAGCTCCTCGGCCAGGTACTTGGTGTGGACATAGGCGTTCGACGTGACGTCCTGCCCTATGTCCAGCGCAGACTCGGCGAGGACCATGTTGTCGGGCCGCCTCTCGCCCACGAAGTCGCCCGCCACCGAGATGGTGGATACGTGGACGAGGCGGGCTCCCCTGGCGAGGCAATACTCGGCGAGGTTCTTCGCGCCGACCACGTTCGCCTCGTACAGGAAGTCGAAGTCGGCAAAGTGCTTCACGCTTGCCGCGCAGTTGATCACCGTCTGAATGTCGAGGTCGGAGATGGACTCCGCGAACGAGGGGTCGGCGATGTCGCCCTCTACGACGACAACGCGCTCCCGGAAGACGTCAAGCGCCTTGTCGCCAAAGTCGAAGTAGTAGTACATGGCGGCGTTCAGGCGAGTCACGGCATCCACGTTCGGCTTCTCCCGCACGACGGCGTAGATGGTCCCCTGGGTGTTCTTCAAGAGGTCGAAGAGAACGTGCATGCCCAAGAAGCCCGTGGCCCCCGTTACGAGCACGTTACCCAGGTCGCCGGCCACCACCTCGTCCACGAACTCTGCCGTGTTGTGCGCAAGCGCGCGCTCGATCCCGGGCCCTGGCTGGTCGCCTTGCGGCCGCGGTTCGACCCCCTCGGTGGTTGCGGTCGTCGTGCCGCTGTCGTCCTCTCGCTTATCCAAGACCACACGCTCCAGGCCCTCCACGGTGCGCGCGTCGAAGATGTCCTGGTACGTGATGGGAAGGTCGGCCACCATGGCGGCCATCATCACCTTGGCCGCGGTGAGCGACGTCCCGCCCATTTCGAAGAAGTCGTCATCCACGCCGACCTGCTCCGTCCCCAGAGCCTTCTGGTACATGCCGAGAAGCTGCTTCTGGAGCTTCGTGGCGGGTTGGCGCACCTCCCGGCTCCCGCGTACCTCCCGTATCTCGGGCAGGGCGCGCTTGTCCACCTTGCCGTTGGCCGTGAGCGGCATCTCGTCGAGCCGCATGACGGCCTGGGGCACCATGTAGGAGGCGAGGTAGGAGCCGAGGTGCGCCCTGAGCTCGGCGGGGTCCACCTCGCCCTCCGCCGTGAAGTAGGCGGCCAGGTAGTCGGTCTCGCCGTGGACGACCACGCAGACGCTCGTGCGCACGCCCGGGAAGGAGTTCATGACGCCCTCGATCTCGCCGAGCTCCACGCGCAGGCCGCGCAGCTTCACCTGGTCGTCCATGCGGCCGCGGTACTCTATCTGGCCGTCGGGGCGGATGCGGGCGAGGTCGCCGGAGCGGTACGCCGGCATGCCCAGGAGCCTCACGAAGCTGCGCGCGGTGAGGTCGCCTCGGCCCACGTAGCCGCGGCCCACGCCCTCGCCCAGGATCGCCAGCTCGCCGACGGCCCCCAGCGGCTGCAGGCGGCCCGAGCGGTCGACCGTCGCGGCGTGCACGTTCGCGTTCGGGACGCCGATCGTGACGTCGCCCGAGCCGTCCACCACCTGCATGGTGCAGCTGATGGTCGCCTCGGTCGGCCCGTAGCCGTTCATCACGTGGATGCCGGGGCTGGCGGCCTCGAGGCGGGCGTACAGGTCCGGCGGGAAGGCCTCGGCGCCCATGTCCACCGTCCTCAGGCGGGACACGGCCCCGGCGAACTCGGGCGAGGCCAGCATGTTCGACAGGTAGCTCGGCGTGCAGCTCATGACGTCCACGCCGTTGTCCGACATGAGGCGCGCGATGGCAGCCGGGTCCATGACCTGCTCCTGCGTCGCCAGGACGACGGTCATGCCGTTCGCGAGCGGCACGAACTCCTCCATGATGGCGAAGTCGAAGGTGAGGGCCGCGACGGCGAGGCTCACGGACGCGCGGCGCGTGTAGCCGAGGACCTCGCGGTTGCGCTCGTTGTCGTCCACGAAGTTGACGAGGCTGTGGTTCTCGATCATCACGCCCTTGGGCCGGCCCGTCGAGCCGGAGGTGTAGATGACGTAGGCGAGGTCGTGCGGGGAGACCGCGACGCCGAGGTCGGACGCGTCGTTGCGCGCGGCGGCGGCGCCCGCCTCGACGACGCGCGCACCCAGGTCGGCGATGCCGTCGAAGAGGTCCGCGCGCCGCTCGAGCACCGCGGCCGTCGTGAGCACGAGGCGGCAGCCCGAGTCCTCCAGGATGTAGCGCACGCGCTCCTCGGGGTAGTCGGGGTCGACGGGCAGGAAGGCGGCGCCGGCCTTGAGGGCGGCCTGGCGCATCACGTAGGCCCAGGAGTCCCTCTCGGCGAGGACGGCCACCATGGAGCCGGGGGCGGCGCCCGCGGCGGCGAGCTCGCGGGCGACGGCGTTGGCCTGGGCGTTGAGCTCGCCGTAGGTGAGCGTGCGGTCGCAGGCCACGAGGGCGACGTGGTCGGGGTGCGCCGCGGCCTGGTCCTGCACCAGGCGGTAGGCGGGGCGCTCCGCCACGGGCCAGTCGGTGTCGTG
>JAGAWD010000209.1 GCA_017941585.1 Olsenella sp.
CGGCGTGTGCGCGACAAGGTCGTTGCGGCGGGCGGGAGGCCGCCCTCATTTCTCGCCGTGGTCGAGGGGCTCGGCACCTATGCGTATACGCGCCAAGATGGCGTGCATGTCGTGCCGATCCAAACGCTCTGCCCGTGAGAGAGGAGGCCTAGGGCGCCGTTTGCCATTTTGGGTTCAGGCCGCCGCCCCATTTCCCCGTACCCGACGGCTGCTGGGAGGTCGCTTGGGACCCTGACCTCCAATACGACGAGGACGGCTTGCTGGTGTTCTAGAGTTATCATGTCTACCAGCGCAAACGCGGTCTAGTGACGTCATGACGTCGCCCGACTTCGAATAAAGCGACGTCACGGGTGCGGAAACGGCGCTCGTGACGTCGCCTTGACGTACGCAGGGAGGATAGCCAGAGCTACGACGGACAGCGTGGACACGAGGGCATGCTCCGAGCCACCTAGGGCCGCCACTGCTACGCAATCCTGATTTGAGTGGGAATAGAATTCGGGACAAAAGGGACCCCGTATGCCATCGCCCACCCGAAACTATTCCGCTATTCCACATGCGAGAAAGCCCCGGTGTAATGGCGCTGGCACTAGGCGCTCGACGGTTCGGGTCTCTGATGATAGAATTCAGATAAAATTTGTCATAAGGAGACCATGATGCAGATCATGCCGGTGTCGGAGCTGCGCAACCACTACGCTGCGGTGGAGGAGGCGGTGGCCACGGGCGGCCCCGTGTTCCTCACCAAGAACGGGTACGGCTCCATGGTCGTGATGAGCATGGACCAGTACGAGAGCCTCACGGGCAACGTCGAGGCGATGCTGGACGCGGCTGACCGCCAGGCGGCGTTGACCACGATGCGCTACTCCCACGACGAGGTGTTTGGCGCCTTGAGGGAGGAGCTGCACCGTGCCGAGGCAGTATAGGCTGCAGTACCTGCCGCTCTTCTGGGACGACCTCGAAAAGGCGGTCTTCTACGTCCGCGACGTGCTCAAGAACCCCGCCGCGGCGGAGCGCCTGCTCGACCGCACCGAGGAGGCCGTCCTCGAGCATGCCAAGGCGCCTACCATGGCTCAGGTCTACAAGACGACGCACGCTCGACCGCAGCCGTACTACTGGTTTGCCGTGGGCAACTACATGGTGTTCTACGTGGTGATGGGTGACGTCATGGAGGTTCGGCGCTTCATATACGGCGCCCGCGACCTCACCAAGATGCTGCCCTGACGCAGCGTTCAATCTGCGCAGACGAGGTGCGCCATGGAATACGAGATCAGAGACATCCGGCAAGACGAGTGGCCCCTGCTCGAGGACTTCCTCTACGGGGCAATATACGTGCCGGAGGGCTTCGAGGGCGAGGTGCCACGCTCCGTCATCTACGACGACCCAAAGTGCCGTGCAGCCTTCGAAAGGTTCGGCTCACTGCCTGACGACCGTGCCGTGGTGGCAGTTGTTGACGGGGAGGTCGTGGGCGCTTGCTGGGTGCGCACCACCGACGAGTACGGCCACATCGACGACGAGACGCCCTCGCTCTCCATCTCGCTCTACGAGCAGTACCGCGGGCAGGGAATGGGCACCGCCCTGATGAGTGCCCTGCTCGGTGAGCTGCGCGAGGCGGGCTACGCCCGCGCCTCGCTCTCGGTCCAGAAGGAGAACCCGGCGCTGCGCCTCTACGAGCGCACGGGCTTCCGCATCGTGGGCGACGGCTTCGACGAGACCGAGTGGCTCATGGTCTGCCGGCTGGATCGCGCGACGGGCCTCGAGGTCAGGTGGGCCGAGCCTGCCGACGTGCCCGCGCTCGTCGAGATGCGCATCGCACAGCTGCTGGAGGAGGGCGCCCGGGAGTCGGCGGACCTGCGCCCCGCCCTGAGCGACCACTACACGCGCCACCTCGCGGACGGCACGTTCGCCTCCTGGGTCGCCTTCGCCGGCGGACGCATGGTCGCTACCAGCGGCATCTCCGTCGTCGAGAAGCCGCCCTACTACAGCTGCCCCACGGGCAGGATTGGCCTCGTGTCCGGCATGTACACCCTTCCGGCGTGGCGCCGCCAGGGCATCGCGCGCGACCTGCTCTGCCGCGTGGTGGGGGAGGCGCGATCCCGGGGCTGTGGTGCGGTCCAAATCACGGCGTCGGACGCGGGCGTGCCCCTCTACCAATCCGTTGGCTTCGTTCACAACGACAACTTCCTGCAGCTGTCGCTGTAGTGTTCCGGCACGGTTCGTACCAGATTCGTATCAGCTAGCGCACCGAGACGAATGAGGCAGCCGGCTTTAAGCTCCTGACCAGCGGATTTGCAGACGTGATTTGAGAGGGAGTCTCAAATGCGTCTACCGAGTGGGAATAGTGGATTAGCTCATTTACCTGCGTAAACGTGAGGCGCTCCGGAAGAATCTGGGGCGCCTTTCGATGATTTCGGTCTCGATTCCGAGTTGTGACGCCTCCAGACTCTCCGGTGCCACTATATGAGCCTGGAGTTTGACTTCCTCCAGTCGCGCGGTGAGAGCCCGTAGAAACCCTTGAAGGCGCGCGAGAAGTGCAGCTGGTTGGAGTAGCCCACCTCCGCACCAACTTCGGCGACCGACATAGACGTGAGCTTGAGGAGCTCCGTGGCCTTGTTCATGCGATAGCCAATGAGGTACTGCTGGGGAGTCCTGCCGGTTGCCTCCTTGAACACCTTCCCAAAGTAGCTCGGGTTGAGCCCTGTGCTCCGCGCGATGTCCGCAACGGTGATGTCCTCGCGATAGTGTCGTTCCACATACTCGAGTGCCGTACGCACATGGATGTCCTGAAGCTTGCCCGAAGGCGACGGGCCCCTTCTTGAGGAGGAGCGAACGAGGCAGTCGAAGAACAGGTAGAGGTGGCCGATGAGCTGCAGCACGGGGGCCTCTGGATGCGTGGAGAGGAAGAGCATCTCCTGCTCGAGCTGTGCGCGCAGCTCTTCGTTGCTGGAGGTATACACGGGATACGATGGTGTGAGCCCGATGAGATCGAGCGTGTCGTGGACGCGCATGCCGTCAAACTCGACCCACGTGTACACCCAAGGGTCGTTCGTGTCGGCTTGATACGTGTTGACCTGCTGAGGGAAGATCATGAACCCTTGGCCCGTATGGAGCTCGTGGTGCGCCTCGTGCCCCTCCTCGTCTTGGGAGATTAGCGTGCCGCGTCCCGAGATGACGTAGTGAAACAGATAGTGGTTGCGCCTGGCTGGACCGTAGGAATGACCGGGGCGGCAGAACTCGCGGCCATACTGGTAGGGGACAAGGTCGATGTAGTCGGTTGCGGGAAAAACTCGGTAGGTGTTCTGAGATGCTGGCATGGGTGGGGCTCCGTGTTGTCTAACTTGCTTCCATTCATATAAATGCGAACAA
>JAGAWD010000017.1 GCA_017941585.1 Olsenella sp.
CAACGGCAAGCTCATCGGTGCCGCCCAGCGCGTCCCGACGCCGACTGGCTCCCTCACCAACCTCTACGCCGTCGTTGACAAGAAGGTCACCGTCGACGAGGTCAACGCTGCTATGAAGGCTTACGCCGAGATCATCCCCGACACCTTCGGCTACAACGAGGACGAGATCGTCTCTCGCGACATCGTCGGCGAGACTCACGGCTCCATCTTCGACGCCACCCAGACCATGGTCCAGGACCTCGGCAACGGCCAGAGCCTCGTTCAGGTCACCTCTTGGTACGATAACGAGAACTCCTACACCTCCCAGATGGTCCGCACCATCAAGTACTTCGAGAAGTTCGTCGCCTAGTGACGCACTTGCTCTAGGGTATTGAAAGGGGTGCGGTCGCAGGTCCAAGGGCCGCGGCCGCGCCCCTTTTGTCTTGCAGGCAGTCCAAATTCGTAAGGAGTGTGCAAGTATGGCCTTTACCAAGAAGACCGTCCGCGACATTGACGTCGACGGCAAGCGCGTCATCATGCGCGTCGACTTCAACGTACCTCTGAAGGACGGCGTCGTCACCGATGACACGCGCGTCCGCGCCGCCATCCCCACCATCCAGTACCTCAAGGAGCACAACGCAGGCATCGTGCTCATGAGCCACCTCGGCCGCCCCAAGGGCGACGGTCCTGAGCCCGAGCTCTCGCTCAAGCCGGCCGCAGACAAGCTCGCCGAGCTCACCGGCTACGACGTTAAGTTCGTCGACGACACCTACGGCGAGGCGGCGGCTGCCGCCGTCGCCGAGGTAAAGCCCGGCGACATCCTCGTACTCGAGAACGTCCGCTTCCTCAAGGCCGAGAAGAAGAACGACCCCGAGGTTGCGAAGAAGCTCGCCTCCTACGGCGACATCTTCGTCCTCGACGCCTTCGGCACGGCTCACCGCGCCCAGGGCTCCGTCGTCGGCCCGGCCGCTTACATCCCCGCGGTCGCCGGCTTCCTGCTCGAGAAGGAGGTCGACACCCTGACCTCGATCTTCGCCGAGCCCGAGCGTCCCTTCGTCGCCATCGTCGGCGGCTCCAAGGTGTCCTCCAAGATCGGCGTCCTCGATCACCTCATCGACTCCGCCGACACCCTCATCATCGGCGGCGGCATGGCCTACACCTTCTTCCTGGCGCAGGGCTATACCGTCGGCACCTCCCTCAAGGAGGAGGACTGGGTCGAGCGCGCCGGCGAGATGCTGAAGAAGGCCGAGGAGAAGGGCGTCAAGATCCTGCTCCCGATCGACAACGTCGTCTCCGACCACTTCGGCGAGGACGCCGAGGGCGAGGTCGTCGACTCCGACAAGATCCCCGACGACCGCATGGGCATGGACATCGGCCCCAAGACCCGCGAGCTCTACACGGAGGCCATCAAGGGCGCGAAGACCGTGTTCTGGAACGGCCCCATGGGCGTCTTCGAGTTCGACCAGTTCGCCGCCGGCACCGAGGCCGTCGCGCGCGCCGTCGCGGACTCCGACTGCACGTCCATCATCGGCGGCGGCGACTCCGTCGCGGCCATCAACAAGTTTGACCTTGCCGACAAGATGAGCTGGATCTCCACCGGCGGTGGCGCTTCCATGGAGCTCGTCGAGGGCAAGGCCCTTCCTGGAGTGGAGGCGCTTCTCGATGCGTAATAGGATGATTGCTGGCAACTGGAAGATGAACAAGACCTACAGCGAGGGCGTCGTCCTCGCGCAGGGCCTCGCGCGCGAGCTCGAGGGCGGCACCGGGTCCGTCGACGTCGTCGTCGCGCCCCCCGCGGTCGACCTCAAGGGCGTCGCCGAGGTGATCGAGCAGGAGCAGGCGCCGTTCGCCCTCTCCGCCCAGAACGTGTACTGGGAGGAGTCCGGCGCGTTCACCGGCGAGACCGCACCCGGCATGCTCAATGCCATCGGCGCGACCTACTGCATCATCGGTCACTCCGAGCGCCGCGGCTACTTCGGCGAGACCGACGAGGACATCAACAGGAAGGCCAAGGCACTGATGGCCCACGACATCGTCCCCATCAGCTGCTGCGGCGAGCCCCTCGAGGTTCGCGAGGCGGGCGAGCACGTCGCCTTCGTCGTCGACCAGATCAAGAAGGACACCGAGGGCCTCGAGATCGAGGACCCCTCCAAGTACGTCATCGCCTACGAGCCCATCTGGGCCATCGGCACCGGCAAGACCGCCACGGCCGACGACGCCCAGGAGGTCTGCGGCGCCATCCGCAAGACCCTTGCCGAGATCTTCGGCCAGGAGAAGGCCGACGGCATCCGCATCCTCTACGGCGGTTCCGCAAAGCCCGAGAACGTCGCCGGCTTCCTCGAGAAGGAGGACGTGGACGGCGCCCTCGTCGGCGGCGCCTCCCTCAAAGCCGACTCGTTCGCAGCGATGGTTAAGGCGGCAATGTAATGGCAGAAGTTCGTACCCCCGCGATGCTCGTCATCATGGACGGCTGCGGCCTCGCGCCCGCCGGTCCCGATAACGCGGTGTCGCTCGCGAAGCGGCCCTTCTTCGACTCGCTCGTCGAGAAGTACGCTCACACCACGCTTGGAGCATCCGGCGAGGACGTGGGCCTTCCCGACGGCCAGATGGGCAACTCCGAGGTAGGCCACCTCAACATCGGCGCCGGGCGCATCGTGTACCAGTCGCTCTCGCTGATTAATAACGCCATCAAGGACGGCTCCTTCAAGCAGAACGAGGCGCTCGTCAAGGCGATGGACGGCGTCGTCGCCAATGGCGGCTCCCTCCACGTGATGGGTCTCGTCTCCGACGGTGGTGTCCACTCCGAGATGGGTCACTGCGAGGCGCTGCTCGAGATGGCTGCGGAGCGCGGCGTCAAGCGCGTCCGCGTCGACGCGTTCACCGACGGCCGAGACGTCCCGACCCAGTCTGGCGCGGGGTTCCTCAAGGAGCTCGAGGCCTACTGCGCCGAGATCTCCGAGAAGTACGGCAACGACACGAAGGTCGGCACGGTCGCCGGCCGCTACTGGGGCATGGACCGCGACAACCGCTGGGAGCGCGAGAAGGAGTCCTACGATGCCATCGTCTTGGGCAGGGGTGTTTCCGCCACCACCGCGGAGCAGGGCCTCCTCGACTACTACAAGGAGGACCCGCGCGGCGACGAGTTCGTCACGCCGTTCGTGCTCGACGATGGGGGAGTGAGCGACGGCGACGCCGTTATCTTCTTCAACTTCCGTCCTGATCGCGCCCGCGAGATGACGCGCGCCATGACTGACGCGTCGTTCGACGGGTTCGTCCGCGAGAAGTGGCCTAAGCTCTCGTCCTTCGTCACGATGACGGAGTACGATCCGACCTTCGACGTCGACATCGCCTACCCCAAGACGGTGCCCGCGCACGTCCTGGCCGACGTCCTTGCCGACGGCGGCTACAAGCAACTGCACACTGCCGAGACCGAGAAGTACGCGCACGTCACGTTCTTCCTGAACGGTGGCGTCGAGGAGCCGAAGAAGAACGAGACCCGCGTGCTCATCCCCTCGCCGAAGGTCGCCACCTACGACCTCCAGCCCGAGATGAGCGAGCCCGAGGTCACCGAGAAGCTCACCGAGGCCATCAACAACGACGAGGCGGACTTCTACGTCGTCAACTACGCCAACTGCGACATGGTTGGTCACACCGGCGTCGTCGATGCGGCGGTCAAGGCGGTCGAGGCGGTCGACCACGGCCTGTCCAAGATCATCCCGGCGATTCTCGCCAAGGGCGGGTTTGCCCTCATCACGGCAGACCACGGCAACGCGGACCACATGTATGACATCGTCGACGGCGAGAAGAAGCCGTTCACGGCCCATACCACCAACCGCGTCCCGCTCATCATCTGTGACGACAAGCCCGTCAAGCTCGCGGGCATCGAGGACGGACGCCTGTCCGACCTTGCGCCCACGATTCTCGCCATGATGGGCATCGACCGTCCTCTGGAGATGACGGGGAGAGTCTTGGTTGAGGTCTAGCGACTGAGCAGACTGTGATATGCTAACGCACTGTCGTGTGAAGCTTGTAGGGTCGGTGCCACACGTGCGGCACCGACTTCTTCTAAAGGAGACTGTTCGTGGGCGTACTCAACGTTATCTTGCTCATCATCCTCGCCATCTCGGCGATCCTGACCATCATCCTCATCCTCATGCACTCCGGCAAGGGCACCGGCGTGTCCGACATGATTGCCGCCTCCATGTACAACTCGACGGCAGGATCTGGCATCTGGGAGAAGAACCTCGATCGTCTCACGGTCATCACGGCGGTCATCTTCGGCATCACCATCTGCATCATGGCGCTCACGTTCCCCCAGGGCGTCATCTAGCCCGCGCTTTGTACTTGCGCCATTATTGGATTTTGCTAGGCACCTGTCATTAGGCAGGTGCCTTTTTTGTTCACAGGATGCCGTGCACCGCTGTTGGCCCGCACGAGCCTTCTCCACTCTGGCAGTCATGATGTTTCGTTAGTGTTAACTATCTTACCTGCGATTTAAAGGCGGATCACTAAATTTCGGACCATATCAACCCGAACGTACCTGCGAACTTTTCCTTGCGCAAATAATTTCCCTCTTATTCGCCCAACGGTATGTGATTTGCAAACTCATGCATATTGTATGAAAATCAACGCATTCTATAACGGGCATTGTCCCGTTCATTCTCGATGTTGGGACATGTGGTCTCAGACGTAAAACGAGCATAGGAGGAAAGAATGGCGGATAAGCTGATGATGGGTCGCCGTACCTTCGTCGCGGGTGGCCTTGCTACGAGCGCTCTTGCGGCTCTTGCTGGCTGCGGTAAGAAGAGTGACTCGAGTGCCGGTGGATCCGGTACAAAGGGCGCAACCCTGAAGTTCTACATCAATGACCCCGTCGCCATCGATCCCTACAACACCCAGGAGTCCGAGGGCACCCAGGTCGAGCACATCCTGTTCGACGCCCTGACTGACTACGACTGGGACAAGGAGGAGATTGTTCCCAAGGCTGCAGAGTCCTGGGAGGCCAACGCCGATGCCACGGAGTACACCTTCCACCTCGTCAAGGGCGCCAAGTTCCACAACGGAGACACCGTCGACGCCAAGTCCTTCAAGCGTGGCTGGGAGCGCATCTGCGACCCCACCATGGCGACTCCTTCCGAGATTGCCTACCACCTCGCACCCGTTGCGGGCTACGAGCAGATGGTCACGGGTGCCGCAAAGGAGCTCTCTGGCGTCACCTGCCCGGACGAGTACACCCTCAAGGTCAAGCTTTCTGCCCCCATGGCAGACTTCCCCTACATCTGCGCGCACCCCGCACTTGCGCCCGTTCCCCAGGCGGCGCTCGACGATCCCGCGAGCTTCCTGCTCGCCCCGATCGGCAACGGCCCCTTCAAGATGGACGGCAAGTGGGAGAGCGGCCAGTACATCAACGTGGTTCGCTTTGACGACTACTACGGAAACAAGGCCACCATCGCCGGCATCAACTTCTCCATCCAGAAGGACCCGGACACCGCATTCCGCGAGTTCGAGGCCGGCAACATGGACTTCTGCCAGATTCCCTCCGGCCGCATCGCCGAGATCAAGCAGAAGTATGGCGAGTCCAAGGACGGCTACACCGTCACCAAGGGCGCCCAGGTCCTGACCGGCGCCGAGGCATCCGTCTACTACCTCACCCTCAACCTTGCGGACCCGACGATGCAGAACCCCAACGTCCGCCACGCGATCTCTCTGGCCATCAACCGCCAGAACATCGTCGACACCCTCTTTGAGGGCACGCGCAAGCCCGCGGACTGCATCTTCCCCTCCGTCATCGACGAGGACAAGTCCAACGCGTGGGAGTTCTGCAAGTACGACAAGGACGCCGCCAAGAAGATCGTCGACGACAACGGCCTCGCCGGCACGGAGATCACCCTCTCCTACAACTCCGGCGGCGGCCACGAGGACATCATGTCCATCATCCAGGCCGACCTCGAGGCCGTGGGCTTCAAGGTGAAGCAGGCATCCATGGAGTGGGCCTCCTACCTCACCGCCCTCGGTGACGGCAACTACCAGATCGGCCGCCTCGGCTGGATCGCCGACTACCCGACGATGGACAACTTCCTCTTCCCCAACTTCTACAGCACGGCGGACAACAACTACGCCAAGTACAACAACCCTGAGGTCGACGCCGCCATCAACGCCGCGCGCCAGATCGTCGACGACGAGGAGCGCAGGGCTGCGTTCCGCCAGGTCAACGCGACCGTCGGCAAGGACATGCCGGTCATCCCCATCATGTTCTACGCCCACAACCACGTTGGCTCGAGCCGTCTGAAGAAGTTCTTCTACGACGCCCAGGGCAAGGCGGAGTTCGCTATCACCGAGATGGAGGGCTAAGTTCAGGTCGAGCCACTGGTGCTGATTGACCGTACGAAAGTTTGCGTGGGGCATCGGTGCTTCCGGTGCCCCACGTTTTGTTACGGTTTGCTCCTATTTGACC
Organism: Olsenella sp.; assembly: GCA_017941585.1. Lineage (GTDB taxonomy): Bacteria > Actinomycetota > Coriobacteriia > Coriobacteriales > Atopobiaceae > Olsenella_J. The sequence continues at coordinate 6,434 of JAGAWD010000017.1, forward strand.
GCTGAAATGTAACAATCGCACGCGGGTAGGGCGTCGGCATTGGCGCATAAGGTATAATCGACAACGTTTTATCGTTGCCAGTATGCTGCGACAAAACGGTATCTGTAGGACTATTCAAGGGGATTCCTAGTATGGGAAAGTACATTCTCAAACGAGTTCTCCAGTTCATACCTGTGTTTCTGGGTGTGACGCTGATTCTCTTTGCGATGGAGAACATCGTTCCTGGTGACCCGATCAAGCTGATGGCAGGAGAGAAGAAGCTTGATCCGCAGACCGAGGTCACCCTCCGTGCGTCGTACCACCTCATCGAGACCGACGAGGACGGTAGGCCCGTCTACGACGAGAACGGCAACACGATCGAGACCCCGCTCTGGAAGCGCTACGTGCTCTACGTGACGGGGCTCCTCCAGGGCGACCTGGGCACGTCGTACCAGCGCAGCGGCCAGGCTGTGTCTGACATCCTGCTGCAGAAGTACCCGTACACGATCCGCCTCGCGATCGTGGCCATCCTGCTGGAGGCCATCGTCGGCATCGGCGCCGGCATGATCTCGGCGATCAAGCGATACTCGTTCTGGGACATCCTCGTCACGCTCGTCACGTCCATCCTGGTCGCCATGCCCGCCTTCTGGTTCGGCATGCTGCTCCAGCTCTTCTTCGGCATCGTCCTGAAAGATGCCACGGGTGGGGGATTCTACCTTCCCATCTCGGGTGCCGGCGGCCCCGCGGCCGAGTTCAGCGACTGGGTCTACTACATCCTGCCGGCCATGACTCTCGCCGCCGTCTCCACCGCGTACTGCGCGCGCATCATGCGGTCGCAGCTGCTTGAGGTGCTCAATCAGGACTACATCCGCACCGCGCGCGCCAAGGGCCTCTCCCGCAGGGACGTCATCTGGCATCATGCGCTCAAGAACGCACTCATTCCCGTCGTCACCTACATTGGCATCGACTTCGGCGGAATGATGGCCGGTGCCATCCTGACCGAGACGGTCTTCAACTGGCCGGGTGTCGGCTATGAGACGTATCGTGCCATCACCCAGCGCGACTGGCCGATCGTACTTGGTTCGGTAACTGTAATCGTCGTAGTCGTCATGGTCATCAACCTGATCGTCGACGTCTCCTACGCCTTCCTCGATCCGCGCATCAGGTATGGCGCCGGCAAGAGCGAATAGGAGGTGCATGACATGGCTACTGAATCCGAGAAGGAAGAGATCGTCGAGCCTTCGACGGCTTCCATCGAGGCCGAGATTGACGCCTCGGCACCCGCGCGCACGCTCTGGGGCGACGCGTGGAAGCGCCTTCGCAAGAACAAGCTCGCTATGTTCGGCGCTGTCTGGATTATCCTCATGATCATCGTCGCGCTCACGGCCGACCTCTGGGTCCCGCAGACCCTGGGCAGCCCGACCGAGGCAGACTCCACCACGATGACGCAGGAATCACGCCTGCCGCCGTCGTTTGAGCATCCCTTCGGCACGGACACCCTCGGTCGCGACGTGCTCTGCCGCGTCATCTACGGTGCGCGCATCTCGCTTGCCGTCGGCGTGCTTGCAACTGCGATCTCGACGGTAATCGGCCTCATCATGGGCGCCCTTGCTGCTTACTACGGTGGTATATGGGACACGATAATCATGCGACTGGCCGACATATTCCTCGCGTTCCCATATACGCTCTTCGTCATCGCAATGCTCGCCGTCATCGGATCGGGCATCCAGAATGTCTTCATCGCAATCGGAATCCTCGGCTGGCCCTCGATTGCCCGCGTTTTTCGCTCGGCGATCCTCTCGGTCAAGGAGAATGACTACGTCGACGCCGCCCGCGCCATGGGCGCCTCCGACTTCCGCATCATCGCGCGCCACATCTTCCCCAACTCCGTTGCCTCCATCGTCGTCTACGCGACGATGAACATCGGTGGCGCCATCCTCACCGAGTCGGCCCTGTCCTACCTCGGCATGGGCGTCGTCCCGCCCGATCCTTCCTGGGGCATCATGATTCAGGACGGCCAGACCTACCTGGCCACGCAGCCCTGGCTCATGCTCATGCCCGGTCTCGCAATCCTCACCACGGTGCTTGCCTTCACGCTTCTTGGTGACGGCCTGCGCGACGCACTCGACGTAAAGATGAAGGACGCATAATGGCACGCAAGAAGAATGACAACTGGGTCGAGCTGAAGGACCAACCGGTTCCCGAGGGCTCGCATCTCCTCGAGGTTGACGACCTCAAGATGTACTTCCACACGCAGGACGGCGTGGTCAAGGCCGTTGACGGCGTCTCCTACACGTTAGACCGCGGCGAGACGCTCGGCGTCGTCGGCGAGTCTGGCTCCGGTAAGTCGGTTACCTCGCTCACGATCATGGGTCTCATCGACATGCCCCCGGGAAAGATCGAGGGGGGAGACGTGCGCTATCGCGGCAAGTCTCTTCTCAAGATGAGCGAACGCGAGATGGAGCACGTCCGCGGCAACGATATCGCGATGATCTTCCAAGACCCGATGACGTCGCTCAACCCCGTCTACACCATTGGGCGCCAGTTGGGCGAGGGGCTTCGCCTTCACCGCGGCTACACCAAGGAGCAGGCGCTCAAGCGCTCGGTCGAGCTTCTTAACATGGTCGGTATCCCGAACGCCGAGCAGCGCGTGAAGGACTACCCGCACGAGTTCTCGGGAGGCATGCGCCAGCGCGTCATGATCGCCATGGCGCTCGCCTGCGACCCCGACATCCTCATTGCCGACGAGCCCACCACGGCGCTCGACGTCACCATCCAGGCACAGATCATCGAGCTCATGAAGAAGATGCAGGAGCAGAACGGCAACGCGATCATCATGATCACCCACGACCTCGGCGTCGTGGCCGACGTCGCCGACAAGATCATGGTCATGTATGCCGGTTCGCCCGTCGAGTTCGGTACGGCCGACGAGATATTCTATGGATCCGCGCACCCCTACACGTGGGGCCTCATCCGCTCCATTCCGAAGCAGGTGAAGGACAAGAAGGAGACGCTCACGCCGATCAAGGGCAACCCGCCCTCGCTCGTGAACGCCCCCAAGGGATGCCCCTTCTCACCCCGTTGCCCCTACGCGAAGGACATCTGCCGCCAGAAGAGGCCGGAGGCCACCTACGTCGGCGAGGGCCACTACACGAAATGCCACTTTGCGAGCGAGCCCGGCTTCATCGAGAAGAACGCGCCGGCCACCTCTCGCACCAAGGGAGGCGAGGAGTAAATGGCAGAGAACAAGAGGGTCGGCGAGCCTCTGCTTCACGTCGAGCACCTTACCAAGGAGTTCCCCGTCGAGGCCGGCGTCTTCGCCAGCCGCATGAACAAGAAGAGGGTGCATGCCGTAGAGGATGTCTCTTTCGACATCTATCCCGGCGAGACCTTCGGCCTCGTCGGCGAGTCCGGCTGCGGCAAGTCCACGACCGGCCGCACCATCATGCGCCTCTCCAACCCCACCTCGGGCAAGGTCATCTTCGACGGCAAGGACGTCGCCACGATGAACAAGAGGGAGCTCAAGGAGATGCGCCGCAACATGCAGTTCATCTTCCAGGATCCCTATGCCTCGCTCAACCCGCGCATGACCATCGGCGAGATCGTCTCGGAGCCGCTTCAGATCCATGGCGTGATGAAGGACACGAAGGAGCGTCTCGACTACGTGCGCTCCCTGCTCGACATCGTCGGCCTCAACCCGGAGCACATAAACCGCTATCCGCACGAGTTCTCCGGCGGACAGCGCCAGCGCGTCGGCATCGCCCGCGCCTTCGCGCTCAAGCCGAAGCTCATCATCTGCGACGAGCCGGTCTCGGCGCTTGACGTCTCCATTCAGGCCCAGGTGCTCAATCTCCTTTCGGACCTGCAGAAGGAGTACGGCACGGCCTACCTCTTCATCGCACACGACCTCTCCGTCGTGCAGCACATCTCCGATCGCGTGGCCGTCATGTACCTTGGCCACATGATGGAGGACTCCGACTGGAAGACGCTCTACTCTGAGCCACACCATCCCTACACGCAGGCTCTGCTCTCCGCAGTGCCCATTCCCGACCCGGACGTGCAGCACTCGCGCAAGCGCATCATCCTGCGCGGCGATCCCCCCTCGCCGATCGAGCCTCCTGCGGGCTGCCCCTTCCACACGCGCTGCCCGATTGCGCAGGAGAAGTGCGGCCAGGGCGAGATGCCCGAGCTCCGCGAGGTGAAGCCCGGCCATTTCTGCGCCTGTCACTTTGCCGCGCCGAACCCCATCAAGGAGACGTCGGTCGTGCTGTAGGTCGCGCTGTAGGTCGCGCTGTAGTGCTTTGGTCGTAGGCCAATGAGCCTTGGCAGTCCCTCGCGTCAACTTCTCGAACTGACTTTGCGAACTGCCTTTACGGAATACCACTACGAACTGTATGAGCCCCCTCTTCGGAGGGGGCTTTTTTCTCTTCGAATCCAAAGCATTTAATGGGTGCAATGAGATGGTTCCGCCCGATTTCTGGAGAGCAAAAGTGCCTCGAGCGCCTTGCCCGCGGTGCCCGGCGCAAACCCCACCGAGTGCGCACCCCCGACTGTACACTCGACGCACCTTCGCGCCGAGTGCGCACTAATGACTGTACACTCGGTGGGGTTTCGCGCCGAGTGCGCACTCCCGACTGTACACTCGACGCACTTTCGCGCCGAGAGCGCACTTTTGTTTCGAACGACACGATGCAAAACGTCGATGACAGAGTGTCGACAAGGCGTGCATGGCACCAGTGCGTTGCCATCCGTCTGCATGACGATTCGCAAAAAGTGCCATGGCAAATCGTTATGGAAATCGTCGCGCATACATTGCGGGTCATTTTTTCAAAAAAGTTGTTGCATTGGGGAAACGTGGCGTGCTATTATAGCTCTCGCACTAAGCCATGTCGGAGTGGCGGAATTGGCAGACGCGCTAGCTTGAGGTGCTAGTGACTGACTAAAAGGTCGTGCGGGTTCAAGTCCCGCCTCCGACACCAGACTAAGATGACCCAGACTCGCTTGCGAGTTTGGGTTTTTTCTTACCCATGCGCGGATGCGGATCGACACGGCTTCTCAAGTCGCGCCTGATGCGAAGGTACGCGGGTCGCTGAGACGTGATGGTCGACTCCTGCGATCCGTCTCGCAGTGCGACTCCTCGCGCACGAGGTTCTGCTCCATGCGATGCGGTCGGGCGGCCGCCTCATCTACACTCAATGCGACTATACGGACCATGAGGCACCAAGACGCGCCTTGACGCGCAACCGCGCCGAAGGTTCGAGGGCGTCCTCCGCATGCTATGTGTGCGCGTCACATTACGCCGCGCGCGGGACCCCGACCGGCTTCGGACAAGAGGCGTCGCGCGCGGTATCCTATGTGGCGTACCTTTTTGTGTCGTGCTTTTTGTGGCGTACCTTTTTTCGGTTGCGCTTCGTGGTCTGGGGCGCCGCGTTCGGACCGCGATTTCGGCGAGGGCAAGGTGAACATGTCTGACAATAGCCTAGGCTTCAGAAGGGTGGACGGCATTGGCCAGAGGAGCGTGAACGGCGCCCTTTCAAGCCTCCTTGCGCTTACGAGCGATGCGGTGATCATCTTCGGTTCCGACGGAAGGGTCATTCTCGCGAACGAAGTTGCCGAGCGGTCCTTTGCGTCGTCCTCCGGCGCGCTCGTGGGGCAGGACGTGCGCGAGTTTTTCCCAAGCGCCCGTGGGACGGGCCAGGGGACGGATCATGGGACGGATCATGGGACGGGCCGGGAGGAGTTTTCCATCTCGGCGCTGCCATTCGAGGTCACGGGAGTTGCTGCTCCGCTCGTCGTCAGGGCGGCGGGGGGCGAGGCGGTCTCCCTGGTGGTTCGCTGCGAGAGGGCAGCGTCATCGGGCGACATCTATGTTCTTGTCGCGCATGAGGATAACGGCAATCAGGCTGCGGAGCACGAGAGGGACAGGCTTGTGGGGGAGCTTTCGAGGGCCAACAAGAGACTCTCGGGTACGCTAAGCATCGTCCTGGCGACGCTCGACGCCGAGGACGTCATGGCGCTCTTCTCGCGCGTTTTGGAGGAGATCACCGAGACCATGGAGGCCACGGGGACGATCTTCTACGTGGCAGACTCCAACGGCTACCACCTGCGCGGCACGAGCGAGTCGCTCGAGGAGGTCCGCGTACCGCGCTACATGCCCTTCGGTCGCACGCTGGAGCGCCTCACGACGCAGGTCGGCCATGCGCTGCGGTTGCGGGTGCTTCCGCCCGAGGGGACGGACCTGCGCCGCGGCCGCCTCGTGTGGCGTGACGTGGTGGACGAGGAGACGCGTGAGATCTACCAGGTACGCTCCTCCATGCTCCCGCCCTTCGCGAGCTTCATAGCCGTTCCCGTGTGGTTCGGCGACCACGTGATCGCCCTCATAGAGGTCGGGTGGGACCAGGTCTGCCCGACGCGCAGGGAGGACGCCGAGCTTCTCGACGCGGTTGCGCAATACCTCTCCGTCCAGCTCGTGGGTGCGTTCACGGCGTTTCGCGCACAACGCGAACAGCGGTTCCAGGAGGTTGCGGGACAGATTCGAGAGAGGCTCATGAGCGCGGGCAGCGTCGAGGAGGGGGACGTGCGCCTCGCCCTCGGCGAGGCTGCCAAGTCGCTCGAGGCTACGCTCTTGAACGCGCGGCCGGTCGACGACTTAGGGCGGAGGATCGAGGTGTACCTTCCCAAGGACGGGCGCCGTGTTCTCGACCTCACGGAGACGGGCGAGGATCTTTCGAGCCGCGAGCCGCGCGTTATCGCGCTTGACGGCGACTCTGGCCTGGGCGCCGCCCTTTACGACGGCGGCGTTCCCGCCGTGGGCGCGTTGGTGGATGTGGGGGAGATAGATGGCAATCGCCTCCTCTTCCTCGTGCTGCGCAAGGAGGAGGTCGAGCCCTTCGACGACATTGAGCTCGCCTTCCTGGGACGTGTCGCGGAGGGGGCGAGCGGTCTCGCCAGGGGAGGCGAGGAGCGCCGTCAGGACAAGCACATCGCGCAGGCCCTTCAGACGGGGATGCGCAACGAGTTGCAGAGGGTGCCGGGCATCGAGGCCGTGGGCATCTACTCGTCGGCGACGCAGGAGGCGGTCATCGGCGGCGACTTCTACGACCTTATCCGCCTGCCCGACGAGCGCGCCTGCGTGATCATGGGCGACGTCTCGGGCAAGGGGGTCGAGGCGGCGTCCGTCTCCGCTGCGGTCAAGACCGCGCTCGGCGCGTACTCGTGGCAGGGGCTTGCGCCGTCTGAGATGGTGCGCCTCCTGAACGAGTTTCTGATGGGTTTCTCACGGTTGGAGACCTTCGCCACGCTCTTCGTGGGTGTGATTGACGTCAAGGAGTCGCTCGTCACGTACTGCTCCGCCGGGCACCCACCCGCGGTCCTCGTCCGCGCGCGCACGGGCGAGATAGAGACGCTCGGCGTGCAGTCCGCTGTGGTGGGGGCGTTCCACGACGTGACGTATCGCGACGGCCAGATTCGCGTCTCCGAGGGTGACATGCTGCTGCTCTATACCGACGGCACGACGGAGTCTCGCGCGCGCGACGGGTCGTTCTTCGGCGAAGACGGCCTGAGGGACGCAATCATGCGCGAGTGGCCGAAGGGGTTCGACGGCATCCTAGACAGGCTGCTCGAGACTCTTGACGTCTTTACCGGGCGTCACCTCGAGGACGATGTCGCCATGGTCGCGCTTCGCTTCGCGGGCTCTGCGGACGGGGACAAGCCTGCAGGCAAGGGCAAGCTTTCTGCTTAAATCGTGCAATTTACGGGAACAAGCACTGTATGGAAAAAAGACCCAACATAGTGCAAGTTCCTATCGACTACGATCTGGACGTCACGACCGTGCAGCGCACGCGCAAGCTGCTCGATGGTCTCATCGACGGCGGCTGCTGTCGCGTGATTCTCAACATGGCTGGGTCGACGTACCTGGACTCCGCGGGGATGGCGTTGCTCTTCCGCGAGGTCAGGCGCATGCGCGCCGTGGGTGGGCTTCTCTCCCTCGTCAACGTCTCCGATCGCGTCTTGCGCAGCCTTGCCATCTCCCGCCTGGTAGACTTTGCGCCCGTTACGGGCGTGGGCGCCCATCGTGAGATTCCGGAGCTCGACCCAACGGTCATCCCCAACTGGAGGCGTGTGCTGAGCATAGATCCCGCCTGCCTTTCCGATACGCGAACGCGCTTCGAGCAACTCGTAAGCCGGATGCCCTTCTCGGCGGACGAGGTGTTCGACCTCACCTTGGCCGTGGGAGAGGCGATGGGCAACGCCGTGGACCACACAGACGGAAGAGACGCGCTTGTCTCGGTGGCAAGTTATCCGGACCGCGTCGTGGTCGACGTGACCGACTGCGGGGACGGATTCGAGGTGGAGGCACTAGAGGACGTTCCCGTAGCGGGGGAGGCGGACGAGCGTGGCCGGGGCATCAGGCTCATGCACCTTCTGGTGGATTCCGTCTCGATCGAGCGTAGGGCACACGGCAAGGGTACTCGCGTCCACATCGTGAAGCTGGTCCGCGCGGGCGCGTAGGGGCTGCACGGAGGGGCCGCACGGAGGGGGCGCACGGAGGGGGCGCTGCGAGGCCGTGCCGAGGAGTCATCTTCGAGTGCACCCTCGTCGCGGGCAACGCGCGCTCTCCCCTTGGGCACTCCACAATTGCCCCACGCGGTTTGCAAGCTGTTTACCTCGCACTTTCCCGATATTCCAATTTTTTTCGAATTATCACTTGCATCAGTGGCGTGGCTCACGTATATTATCTTTCGCGTCGCGGGCTTGGCGCAGTTGGTAGCGCGCCACCTTGCCAAGGTGGAGGTCGCGGGTTCGAACCCCGTAGCCCGCTCCATGGAATACCGGAGCCGATTCCTATCGGCTCTTTTCATATCTGGCGAGATGGCCAAGTGGTAAGGCAGAGGCCTGCAAAGCCTTTATCCCCGGTTCGAATCCGGGTCTCGCCTCCAGTAAACTAAGGGGCACCCGTTCGTCGGGTGCCCTTTTCGCTGGGTGCCTGCCCCAGCTTCTTCAAGGCTTTTAGTGGGTTGGCCAAGCGGTGCGCTTTTGCGCAATTCCGTCTCGAATGGGCCGGGGGAGCGCAAAAGGGGCTCGAGTGGACGACCGCCCGGAGCGTCGGAGCGCAAAAGGGGCTCGAGTGGACGACTGATCGAGGGGTCGGAGCGCAAAAGGGGCTCGAGTGGACGACTGGGAGCGCAAAATGGCCTCGAGTGGACGATTGGCGAATCCACTCGACGGTGATTTGCGCTCCGGGGAATCCACTCGACCGCATTTTGCGCTCCGAGGGTGCCGAGGCGAATCCACTCGACCGCATTTTGCGCTCCGAGCCGGCTGGGGCGAATCCACGCGAAAGGGACTGCGCTATGCTGCATTCACTAAAAAATACCGAAAGCCCCTTTTTCGTTGTATGCTGAGGGTTGGTTGGACGTCTTCGCGCATTGGGTGTCGCCGTGCGTTTGGGATCTTCGTGCGTTGGGAATCGCCGTGACTGGGCTCGATGCCCTGCACGCGCTCTAGGGGGTAGCCATGTTTCTCACGATTCTCTCTTTGCTGCTCCTTCTCCTTATCGCACTCGGCTTTGTCCGCGTCATCCGCTACTTCTGGGGTTGGCTAGGCTATGACAGCGAGCTCGAGCGTGCCGTCGCGGCCGGCTACGTGGGAGAGGAGACCGGGCGTGCCGCGCTGCTCAGCAGGCGTAGCCTCACGAGCGAGCAGCGCCGCGAGATAGCGCTCGGCCGAGAGCGACTGAAAGAGGAGACGCTCGACAACCTCAGGTTCGGCTGGTATCAGGCCATCTTCATCTTCGTCGTAGGCTCCGTTGGAGGGCTTCTGCTCGAGGAGGTCTGGATGCTTGTGACGGCGGGCGTCACGCAGAGCCGCGTCGGTTTGGTGTGGGGCCCCTTCTCCCCGATTTATGGCTTTGGGGCGGTGGCCCTTACCATGATTACGTTCTTCCTGCGTAGGCACGGGGCTGGAGACATCAAGGTGTTTCTCGTCTCGGCGTTGGTCGGTGGCGTCCTCGAGCAGATTACCGGCTGGGCCATGGCGGAGCTCTTCGATGCGCAGTCGTGGACGTACCTTTATCTGCCCGACCATATCACCCAGTGGGTCGCCTGGCGCTTTCTGGTGATGTGGGGGCTTCTGGGCGTCGTGTGGGCGAGGTTCGTCATGCCCTGGATCCTCTGCCACATCGGAGAGCCCACAACGCGCAGACAGGTGGTTTTCGTTATCATACTCGCGGTATACCTGACGCTGGACATTGCCATGACGCTCGCGTGCTTTGGCAGGAGGGTGCGCCGCGACGCTGGCTACCCTGCGGCCACGGTGTTCGAGGAGTGGGTGGACGAGAACTACACCGATCAGTTCATGAGCGAGAAGTTCCAGAACCTCGTCATCGGGCAAGACCTCTGATGAGAAATGCCGCTGTGCCGGCGGCGGTCGCGTACGTGTGCGAGACCGCGCGCCGGTAGCGGCGTGGCGTGCTGGCAACCGCGTG
>JAGAWD010000210.1 GCA_017941585.1 Olsenella sp.
GCCGATGAGGACGGGATTGTTCTTGGTGCGGCGGGAGAGCACCTGGATGGTGCGGCGAATCTCCTCGACACGGCCGATGACGGGATCGAGCTTGCCCTGGCGCGCGAGGTCAGTGACGTTGCGACCGTACTGCTCGAGAGCCTTGAACTGCGTCTTTGCGTCCTGCGAGGTCACGCGCTCGCTGCCGCGGAGGTCGTCGTACGCCTCCTGCACCCGCTTGCTCGTGACGCCAGCACCCTTGAGCGCGCTTCCCGCTTCGCCCTTCTCGTCGGCAAGGGCGCAGAGCAGGTGTTCGGTCGTTACGTAGCTGTCCCCTAGCTTGGAGGCGAGCTTCTCCGCGGCGTCGCCCACCCGCGCGAGCTCCGTGGAGACGCCCATCTGGCTCATGTCGCCCGTAACGCGCGGCGCATGGGAGATGACCTGGTCCACCTGCGCCTCGACCTGCGCGGGGTCGGCACCCACGCGCTCGATGATCGCGCTCAAGTTCTGCTCCCCGGACTCGAGAAGTGCCTTCAGCAGATGAATGGGCTTTACCTGGCCCGCCTCGGCGTCTGCGGCAATCGTGACGGAGGACTGCAGCGCCTCTTGGGCAGTCGTTGCCCACTTGTCGAATCTCATGGAATCACCTCTCCCCTTGGCGCATCACACCGGACGAATCACATCAGCCGGCACAACGCGCCAATTGTCGTGTTTTTCGAGGTAGTTATTCCCGCCAATTCATACGCTTATACAAATCTAAGTGAGCATGCATTAGATTTTTTGATTTATGCGCATACAACCTGTCCGCGCGCCCCACATCATCCGACGCAGGAGCTTCGGCTCGATGGCCCAGAGGGGGCATTGCGCACCGGCCTTCCAAAACATGAGGCCATGGGACGCAATTAGCATACGCGGAAATGACCCTTCCCGGCGTTTCCGCAGGTCAAGTCTATAAGGAACTTAGCTATCTCATTTCCGTGTATGCTAATTTACGGCCCGAGCCAGGGCAGTGGTCCAGCTAGGCTCCACTGGCACCGCGGACGACCTACTCCTTCGCATCGAACGTGCCTCCCGAGAGAAGTCCACGCATAACCTGCTCCGGACCCGCTCCGTCATAGCGCGCCAGTGCTGTGATGCGCTCGCGCATGCGAAACTCGTGAACCTCGTCCTCAAGTGCCCGGACCCGCTCGCGGAGCTCGTCTATCTCGCGGTCCTTCTCGAGCGACCGCTCTCGCATGTCGAGGATGCGCACCACGCCTGCAAGGTTGATGCCCTCATCCGTGAGCTTACTGATGAGGTTGAGGCGCTCGATGTCGCCCTGGGAATACAGGCGGGTGTTGCCCCGCGAACGTCCGGGGGTAACAAGCCCCTTCTGCTCGTAGACGCGCAGGGTCTGGGGGTGCATGCCCGTCAGTTCCGCGGCAACGCTGATCATGTAGAGCGGCTTGTCCTTGCCGTCGTCACCGTTACGAACCATAGCGCTCCACATCCTTTCTGTAGTTGCGCTGGTCGCCCGACCGCAGCGCCTCGAGAGACTCTCGCTCCTTGGCGGAGAGGTGCGTAGGTACCTGGACCCTGACCGTAACGTAGAGCGCGCCACGTGCGCCCCTGTGCTTGACATCTGGAGCGCCCAGGTCGCGGAAACGGAAGGTCTTCCCGTCCTGCGTTCCGGCGGGAACCTTGAGCCTGACCTCAGTTCCATCGGGTGTCGGAACGTCTACCGCCGCACCAAGCGCCGCCTCATACACACTGATGGGGAGCTCCATCCGCACGTCGGCACCGTCACGCTTGAAGAGCGGGTGCTCCGCAACCTTCGTGGTGACGACAAGGTCGCCGCGGGCACCACCGTTCGCACCATACTCACCACGGTTGCGATAGCGCAGCTTGCCACCGTCTACGGCCCCAGCGGGGACCTTGACGTTGAGCGACTGCTTCTCCCCCGTGGAAGGTATGGTATAGCTCACCTTGCGCTGGGCACCAGTAAACGCCTCGTCGGCAGAGATCTCTATCGTCATGGTAAGGTCGCTGCCCCTGGCAGGGCGGTTGTTCTGACGCGCGCCAGGCTGTCCTCCTCCAAAGATGCTCGAGAAGTCAAAGCCGCCAAAGGCGCCGTCGCCCGAGCGAATGTTGTCAAATATCTCCGACCAGTCAGCGCCGCCCGTATACGTGTAGGTGCGGTTGCGCCCGCCCGATCCGCCGAAGTCCGCACCCGGGATGCCGCCAAACATGAGCAACTGATCGTACTCGCGGCGCTTCTGCGCGTCGGAAAGGACGGTGTAGGCCTCGCTGACCTCCTTGAACTTCTGCTCGTCGCCACCCGCGTCTGGGTGATACTTGGCAGCGAGCTTGCGGAAGGCACGCTTAATCTCGTCGTCTGTGGCGTCACGCTTCACGCCAAGAATGTCATAGTAGTTTCTCTTGTCTGCCATGCGAAGCCAACGCCTCCTTCCGATTGTGCACCCGGATCGCGCGATCCGGGTGCGTCAACTTACTACTCTGCGTCCGGATCCGACTGGGCTCCCTCTTCGC
>JAGAWD010000211.1 GCA_017941585.1 Olsenella sp.
CCAATGTGCAGTCTGCCGTGAACCCCACCGACGGACGCGTCATCGTCATCGAGATGAACCCCCGCGTGAGCCGCAGCTCGGCGCTGGCGTCAAAGGCAACCGGCTTCCCCATTGCCAAGGCGGCGGCGCTTCTGGCCGTGGGCTACACCCTCGACGAGATCAAGAACGACATCACCAAAGTCACCCCCGCCTGCTTCGAGCCGTCCATCGACTACTGCGTGGTCAAGGCCCCGCGGTTCGCCTTCGAGAAGTTCAAGGGGACGAGCGAGACGCTCACCACGCGCATGAAGAGCGTGGGCGAGGCCATGGCGATAGGACACACCTTCGAGGAGGCGCTCGAGAAGGCGATGCGCTCCCTCGAGCAGGGCAGGGACGGGCTTGGTGCCGACGGCAGGGACGACTTCGACGAGGAGAGCTTCGACGAGCTCGTCGCCAGGCCCACGCCGGAGCGCATCTTCTACGTGGCCGAGGCCCTGCGTCGCGGCTACGGGGTCGCCCGCGTGCACGAGATGTGCGGAATAGACGCCTGGTACCTCGAGCGCATCGCCGACATCGTCCGCGCGGAGAGGCGAATTGCGGGTCTCGGTCTCTCGGGGCTCGACGCGGAGCACATGCTCGCGGCGAAGCAGATGGGCTTCTCGGACGCGCAGATCGCACACCTCACGGGCTCGCGCGAGGACATCGTCCGCGCGGTCAGGGACGTGCTCGGCGTTCGCCCCGTGGTGAAGACGGTCGACACGTGTGCGGGCGAGTTCGCCGCGAAGACGAGCTACCACTACCTGACCTACGAGTCGGGCGGTGTCACGGAGCACGCACCCGCCGCCCGCCCGTGCGTCGTGATCCTCTCGGCGGGGCCGAACCGCATTGGGCAGGGCATCGAGTTCGACTACTGCTGCGTGCACGCGAGCTACGCGTTTTCCGAGCGCGGATACGAGACGGTCATGGTCAACTGCAACCCCGAGACCGTCTCGACCGACTACGACACCTCGGACCGCCTCTACTTCGAGCCGCTCACCTTCGAGGATGTCATGGACGTCGTCGAGGCGGAGAGGCCCGCGGGCGTGGTCGTGACGCTCGGCGGGCAGACGCCCATCAACCTCGCCCACAGGCTGAAGGAGGCGGGCGTCGAGATCCTGGGGACCCAGCCCGAGGCGATCGACCTCGCGGAGGACCGCGAGCGCTTCTCCGGCCTTCTCGACCGGCTCGAGATCGCCTACCCGCCCAGCTCAACGGCAGAGACCCTCGAGGACGCCCGCCGCGTGGCGCGCACGATCGGCTTCCCCTTGCTCGTGCGCCCGAGCTACGTGCTCGGCGGGCGTGGCATGGCCATCGTCTACAACGACGAGGACCTCAGGACCTACATGGCCGAGGCCACGCAGGTGTCTCCCGACCATCCCGTCTACCTCGACGCGTTTCTCGAGGACGCCATCGAGCTCGACGTCGACGCCCTCTCTGACGGGCGGGAGTGCTACGTGGGCTCCGTGCTCGAGCACATCGAGGAGTGCGGCATACACTCGGGTGACTCCGCATGCTGCTACCCGCCGTTCTCGCTCTCCGATTCCATCGTCTCGCGCGTGCGCGAGACGACGCGCAGGCTCGCGCTCGCCGTGGGCATCAGGGGCCTTCTCAACATCCAGTTCGCCGTAAAGGACGAGCAGGTCTATGTAATCGAGCTCAACCCCCGCGCGAGCCGTACCGTGCCCTTCTCGTCCAAGGCGACCGGGGTGAGTCTCGCGCGCGCGGCTTCGAGGATCATGGCGGGGGAGCCGATCTCCTCGCTCGGACTTCCGAGCGAGGAGCGCGACTGCGAATACTTTGCGGTGAAGGAGGCCGTCATGCCCTGGTCTCGCTTTCCGGGCGCGGACTCCGTCCTCGGTCCCGAGATGAAGTCGACCGGTGAGGTCATGGGCATCTCGCGCACCTTCCCCGAGGCGTACGCCAAGACGCGCGAGGCGATCGAGTACGAGATGCCGGGCGAGGGCGCGGTCTTCATCTCCGTATGCGACCGGGACAAGCGTGCCATCGCGCCCGTCGCCCTCGCGATCAGGGCGATGGGGTACGACATCGTGGCGACGGCCGGCACGGCCAAGACCCTGCGGGCCGCGGGCATCGACGCCGGCGTCGTGAGGCGCGTGAGCGAGGGGCACCCCAACGTCGTCGACCTCATGCGCGAGGGCAGGGTGGGCTTCGTCATAAACACCCCGCACGGGCACGAGTCGAGAGGGGATGGCGCCGTTGTCAGGGGAGAGGCGGTCAACCGCGGCATCTGCTGCGTGACGGCGCTCTCGGCCACGACGGCGCTCGTCCAGGCCATCGACGCCACCAGGAGGAAGTCGCTCTCGGCCTGGGCGCTGCAGGACCTTCCTGCGTAAGGTCGGCGCTGGGGCGCCGCCCGTCGCGCGCCCGACCGTTGCCGCTCGGCCCCCTTTGCGCATACCCCATGGAAAGATTTGCCGTCAAGCCTATAAATGCCCCAACCTTTGCTATCATGCATAGGCTGTGTGTGACCTGCGGGCGTGGCGGAATTGGTAGACGCGCTGGATTTAGGTTCCAGTGGGAGAGATCCCGTGAAGGTTCAAATCCTTTCGCCCGCACCACAAACACCGCATGGTAACTGGGCCAGGGGCCTCGAAGCCGGCCTCTGGCATGAGTAGCACTGGAGGAACGTTGAACATCACCGTCACAGCCGAGAGGCCCGAGAGCGACAAGGTCGTCGCAACCATCACCGTCCCCGCCGCCGAGGTCGACAAGGCCATCGCCAAGACCTACAAGGACGTTGCGCGCAAGTACAACTTCCAGGGATTCCGCAAGGGCAAGGCGCCCCGCCCCGTCATCGACGGCATCGTCGGCCGCGACGCCATCCTCGCGCAGGCGACCGAGGACATCGTGAACGACGCCCAGCCCGCGATGTTCGAGGAGCTCGACATCGTTCCCGTCGACCGCCCCGACTACGGCGAGGACCCAGTAACCGCCGTCGAGCACGAGGACCTCGTCCTCACGGCCACCGTGAACGTGCCTCCCACCTGCGAACTTGACTCCTATGACGCTCCCGCCATCAACATGCCTCCCGAGAGCGCGACCGAGGCCGAGATCGACCAGCAGCTCGAGCAGCTCCTGAGCTACCACGTCACCTACGAGGACGAGACCGAGGAGCGCTCCGTCGTCGAGGGCGACGTCGTCGTGCTCGACGTCGTGAACAAGGAGGGCGCGCCCGAGCTTGAGGGTGAGGATCGCCAGTTCGGCCTGAGCAACGCCTATCTCCCCACCGACTTCGTCGCCGGCATCGTCGGCATGAACAAGGGCGAGGAGAAGGAGATCTCCTGGAAGCAGACGCACGGCGACCACGAGCATGACTTCGACGTCGTCGTGACCCTCAAGGGTA
>JAGAWD010000212.1 GCA_017941585.1 Olsenella sp.
CTGGAGGAAACGCCATGGAAGACGGAAAGACGATTTGGGGCATCCACTCCTACGACGACAACCTTTTCCTGAAGAAGAACACCCTGGGGCTCGGCTGGGCGAACATTGGAGACCTGTCGGCCATCGAGCCGACCAGGGAGGCGTTCAAGTCGCGCTACGCCGAGGCGTTCCCCGACGACAAGCCGGCGGCGATACCCGGCTCCGCCGGCATGCTCTACCGCTTCCTCTACGAGATGCAGGAGGGCGACTACGTCGTCTTCCCCTCGAAGAGCGACCGCATGGTGAACATCGGCGTGGTCGACGGCCCCTATTTCTACAACCCGGCTTACATGGACGCGCCCCATGGCTACGTCCAGCAGCGAAAGGTGAAGTGGCTCAAGCACCTGCCCAGGACGGCCTTCTCCCAGGGGGCGCTCTACGAGTTCGGGGCGGCGCAGTCCCTCTTCACGGTGAAGAACTACGCCGACGAGGTCATGGCGGCCCTGGAGCCGGGCTTCAAGGCGTCCACGAGCCTCGCGGGGGAGGTTGACGACGAGACGATCGGGGCGACCGCCGACGAGATCGAGCAATCGACGGTCGATTTCATCCTGAAGACGCTCAGCCGCGACCTGAAGGGCTACAGCCTGGAGGAGTTCGTGGCGGACCTGCTGCGCGCCATGGGCTACCGGACCACCGTGTCGAAGAAGGGCGGCGACAGGGGGATAGACATAATCGCCTACAAGGACGAGCTGCCGCCGCGAATACTGGTGCAGGTCAAGAGCAGGGATGGGAACGTCAGCGAGAACGCTATCCAGTCGCTGAAAGGCGCGATGCGCGAGGGCGACTACGGGCTTTTCGTCACGCTCTCGTCCTATGCGAAGAACGCGCAGGATTACCTGGACAACACCCCGATAATCCGCGGGATCGACGGCACCGCCCTGGCCGAGCTCGTGCTGAAGTACTACGACAAGATGAGCGAGCGGTACCAGAAGCTGATTCCGCTGAAGATGGTATACATTCCCGTGCCGCTCGAGGAGGAGTAGCCCCTATGGGCATCATCGCGCGACTCAAGGGCGAGGAGCCGGGAATCTTCAAGAAGATCCCGCACGCCTTCCAGGGCAAGGGCCACTACGGCGAATACCTCACCGAATACGCCTTGGAGCACGGAAACCTCGGGGACGTCGCCGTGTTCTCCAACGTAATCGTGCCGAGAACGTCAGGCCCCACGTCCACGTCGGAAATCGACGTCGTCATGTTGCACGAGAAGGGCGTCTTTGTCATCGAGTCGAAGAACTACTCAGGCTGGATTTTCGGCTCGGCCGACCAGCGCAACTGGACCGTAACGCTCAACGCGAACTCGAAGGAGCAGTTCTATAACCCCATCAAGCAGAACCGCTCCCACGTGAAGGCGCTCTCCGAGTACCTCGGCCTGGAAGAGGAGGCGTTCAGCTCCTACATCGTGTTCTCCGAGCGCTGCGAGCTGAAGAAGGTTCCGCCCGACACCGCCGACTACGTCATCTGCAGGAGGCATCACCTGCTGAGCAACATTCGGAAAGACCTCGACCGCTTCGACCCGATATTCGATGCGGCGACGTTCGAGGAGCTGAAAACGTCGCTCGCAGCTCTCGCGGAAGGATCCACGCAGACGGCACGCACGCAACACGTGGAAGAGGCCCGGAAGGTCGCGTCGGGAAACGTCTACCCATGGTGCGGCTCCGAACTCGTCAGGCGCAACGGCAAGTACGGCCCGTTCATGGGCTGCAGCTCCTACCCGAAATGCCGCTTCACCCGCGACGCCTAACCGGCTATGCGCCTAGGACTAAACGCCTATGCACACAAACTGCACCAATGCCTACAGCAAGAAAAATCTGGAAGCTGTCGCTCGGACGCCGCAATCGTCAGCGCTGC
>JAGAWD010000213.1 GCA_017941585.1 Olsenella sp.
AATGTTTTTGGTGGTAAAATGGTGGCAACGAAGCTGGCAGGTTGGTGGCAAAGAAAAATCCCCCACCTGTTTCTGCAGGTAGGGGACCGAACGTTTGGTCGCGGGGGCAGGATTTGAACCTACGACCTCCGGGTTATGAGTTGCCCCCACGCCAGTTAGCAGCCTTGAGCAATTATACGCAAGTGTTGACTCCATTGGTGGGTTTACCTGCGCAAATGCATACCCCTGACACATTGTCACCTGCTAGACAGGTGAGGCCCTTCTTGGCATCATTCGTCCAAAATTCGTCCACGCGACAGCTCCTCGTGGGCGAGAGGCGCAAATCGACGGATGCAAGGAGAGCAGGGTTTGTCAGGAGGAAGAGATGCCCAAGGTCATCGGAGAGGGAACCATCGAGGAGAAGGTTCGCGGCAAGATCTACTACATCAGGCATTGCATAGGTAAAGACCCGATTACCAAGAAGTACGTCAAGTCTCCCAGGAGGACGGTCTACGGCAACAAGGCGGAGGCCAGACGCCAGCTCGAGCTCTACCGCATCGAGCTCGAGCAGGGGTTCGCGAACCTTGAGAAGGTGACGCTCGCGGAGTACGCGGACAAGTGGCTCGAACGCCGGCAGAAGGCCGACACCCTCTCGCCGCTCACCGTGAAGCGGGACGGCCAGCACGTCAGGAAGATCAAGGAGCTCCTCGGATCCTACCTCATCAATGAGGTCACGACCGCGACGGTGAACGCGGCCTACGACATACTCCGCAAGGAGGGACGCACGGCCTCGTACATCCACAACATAAACGGCGCCCTCTCACTGGTCATGAAGTCAGCGGTGAGGGAGGGCCTCATTCCCTACAACCCCTGCGACAACGTCGACGCGCCTAGGCAGAAGCGCAGGGAGCGCCATGCGCTTTCACTCGAGCAAGCAGTGAGGCTCGCCTCCGACCTGCGTTCGGAGAAGAGGACTGGCCACATCGTGGCGGTCTGGCTCGCGCTGGCCACCGGCGTCCGCCGCGGCGAGGCTCTCGGTCTCATGTGGAAGGACGTCGACTTCAGGCGGAAGAGGATCTTCGTGGGGCAGCAGTGGGCCCACGACAAGAAGCTCCGCGCCCCAAAGAGCGAGAAGTCGATGCGTTGGATCGGCATAGACGACGGCACCGTTCTGTTCCTCAAGGAGTGGAAGGCCCAGCAGGCGCGTGAGATGGAGGTGCAGGGTATGGACCAGGGCCGTGAGACGCCCGTCTGCACCTCGAGCACCTACGGCCTCATCGACCCCAACTCGTTCTCCCGATGGCGCAGGCAGTTCTTCGTGGAGCACGGGCTCGGCCGCTACGAGGAGGTCACCCAGTACATGCCTAACATAGGCTGCGACGTCACCAGACAGGCCTACGTAGGTTTCAACTTCCACGAGCTCAGGCACACCCAGGCCACGCTGCTCATCGGCAAGGGGGCGGACATCAAGACCGTCCAGCACCGTCTTGGGCACTCGAGTGCGAGCCTCACCATGGACGTCTACGCGCACGCCATCCCCTCGAACGACGAGGCTGCGGCGGAGATGGTCGGTGACATGCTCAGCGGGAAGAGCATGGAGGCGGCGCCGAGGTCGGCCGCGCCTGCGCCGCAAACAGTCCCGGCGCAGCCCGCCGCTCCTGTCCCGGCATCCCAGGATGATGGCAACATCGGCGTGTCCAAGGAGCTCATTGGGACGCTCCTCGCACAGCTGCCACCCGAGAAGCTGGTCGAGATGCTGAAGTCCGCGGTGTGAGGGAGGCGAGGACTGGATGGACATGATTGCAACTGGAACGTCGTCGCTCAGGGACAACTCGCCTCTGTCCGACAGGCCCGAGTGGCTGTCGCCGAGGGACCTCCAGGAGGTCTTCGGCATCGGGCGGACCAAGTCGTTCAACATCTGCAAGGAGCTGCCCCACATCTACATCGGCAGGTGCATAAGGGTGCACAAGTCGACGATCGTCAAAGAGCTCGTCGAGAAAGGGAGGCTAGCTTAGGAGTAGCTCTTTCCCTTTCGTTCGCCTTCGGGTCTCTATTGTCGGTATGGAAACTGGAGAAGCAGGATGCATCGAAAGACAAGCAAGCTATGACACTGCAATGGATTTGCCGTCTATGGTCCACAGTAGGTTCATAGCGCTTTCGACCTCCATCACAACGGATTCGAGCTCGTTAAGCACGCACCCAATCAATTCGCCAAACTCTTCTGCCGTCATGCCGGTCGACTCGGATTCAAGCATGTCATGTGTCTGCTCTGACAAGATCGCCTTCCCATTGACCTGCGAGATTGCGTCTACGGCGTTATCAATCTCTGTGGAGGCGCCTTCAAGCGCACCGACAGCGTCTCCAAGGATTCCTCCGAGCTCCATTCCGGTCATCCTAACCCCATCTCACTGGCTTTCACTGAAGAGAAACAGCAACAAGCTGACGGAATAGCAAGCGCCTAGCCTGCAGTCCGGATTGAGTTCACCGTCCTGATGTAGTCGGTTAGCTTTCGCTTCTGCTGCTCAAGCTTGGCAATTGCGCCATCTAGGCTACGAATCTGGGTTTTCAGACCCTGGGACTGTCTTGCTAGCCAAGCCGGAACAGGGATGCCGCCGTACTTTGCTTTCTCGATTTCTGCGTTCGTCGCGTCCAGCTGGGACTTGAGGCGATTGCGCTCGGGGACCATGCGTCCGAGCTCAGGGTCTATCGACTGAGAGATGTAGCTCTGGGCTTGACTCCCGATCTGCTGGCACGTGGACATGATCGAATCGATTACTGACTCGAATCTCGTCAGTGTTGCGATCTTACGCAGCCGCTTGATTGGCCTGATGGCTGACAGGGCTTTGTCCACCCTCATGCTGATCAGGTCATACCCCTCGAAGGTCTCAACGAAGACCCCGTCATCGGGAGCGATGAGCTTCTTGGCAAGTTCGCCGACGTCACGCCTGCCAGAGACTGCCGGGGCCAGCTCTTTGACGATGTGGCTTCTGACGAGATCCTTCTTGACGATGAGCTGCAGGCCAGTCGACTCGTACCGGCCGAATGCCTTGTCTAGCAGCTCGCAAATCCTCGGGTTCATCGCAATCCGCTCGACATCCCAAGCGCCCCTAATCGAGAGAATCGCCTTCACGATGTCGTCGCAAACCCGCTCCTCGTACGGAGTCAGCTCGAAGCTCATGCTCTCGAATCCCTCATTCGGGATAAGGGCGTTCGTCGATCCTGACGTGAGGGCATCGAATCGCTCGAGCGTGGTGATCTGCAGGAAGGTGTCAGTGTTGGCCACGATGGTGAGCAGGCTCGACAGGTCCGCGAGCGACTTGCGGAAGTATTTGTTCACGAAGTCCGCCTCGCCCATCTCCCTGTACTCGGAATGGATTCTCACCGCGTCGTTGAAGCACGCCTCGAAGCTCTCCTCCTCCACCTCGTAGTTGAACGTGTGCTCGGAGAACCTCACCTTTCCCGCGCCATGGAAGAAGATGAGGAACGGCGCGTTGATGGCGCTGACGCCCTTGTAGCTCAGGGTCGTCCAGAAGTACCTCACGCTTCCGTAGCCGAAGTTCGTCTCCTGGAGCAGGTGGAGGCCGCACCTCGGCTCGAGGGGGAGCCTGTAGTTGCTGAAGCCCCTCCTCCTATGGGAGTACGCCTCGACGTTATCCGCCCGGTCATAGGCCTCATACAGCCGCTCGAGCACGCATGCCCAGTAGTACTCGCCAACCCTCTCGACGATGCACTGGTTGCCGGGCGTTATCGCGTAGTCGAGCACGGCCTCGCCGTACGTGGCGGAGAAGTTCCTGCAGAACGACTTTCGCTCGAAGATTCCCGGATGGATCCGATTCGCGTCCTCGACATAGGTGCGAAAGGTCCGCTCGTACCCATCGAGGGCCGCCAGCAGGTGGGGCCTCAGCGCAGTCGCCTGGTCGTAGGCCCATTCGAGCTCCTTGTACGCAGGCTCTTCAAGAAGCGTTCTGCATGCCTCGACAGCCTCGTGACGCACGCCGAACTCCCTGATGAGCCTTGAGTACGGAGGGAGGAAGTGGGGGCCGGTCGGATAGTGCCAGCCGTCATGAGAGGTTTCAGGGAAGCATATGGAATCATCGACCGTGATGCCCAGCGACCGGTAGACGTCCAACGCGACATCGCGGTAGTGGGCAGCTATGGATGCCACGTCCGCCCCTTGGACCCCCACCACGTCCGCCAGGATCGGGGCGACGCCTTCCAAAAGCTTGGCGGTCTGCTCCCTTTCCTCGCTCTTCGTCTTCTCGCTCAGCTCGCGCAATCGACTGAGGAGCTGATGGTCGTAGCTGATCGGATGGAAGACGGTCTGCAGGGTTCCGTCAGAGTGCCTCTCGATGACGCACATCTCATCTCGGGTGATTCCATGGTGCTTGTGCTCGTATGGACTACTCATCCTCGCACCCCTCAAGCCCGTGCTGGTTTGCGGCGGCAAGCGGGTCGAACCGGTTGCTCAGCCTCAGCGAGGCGAGCCTCTGGCTTAGGTCGAATATCTCCTGGTCGATCGAGCGCTCGTAGCGGACCGTACGCTCCATGGCCTCGACGGTGAGAATCGGGACCGGGAGGCTCTCAAGGGACGCCTTCGTAAGCCGCCTCCCCGCACCGCGCATCCAAGCCTTGACGTAGTCGCCGCGCATCCAGCACGCTAGGTAGTCCATGTCGATGTCTCCCCCGAGACGTACCACGAACACGCTGTTGCCGATCAGGGTCTTCTTGCGGATGTGCTCGTACACCACGACCTCCTTGCTGCTCCTCGATATGAGCAGCACCTTGCCGTCGCGCTCGTCCACGGTGTATCGCTCCTGCCCTTCCGGCATGGAGTCGAGCACCTTCGGCCGGATGGCCCCGTTCTTGAAGCAGGCGCCGTCGATGTAGTACAGGTCACCTGGATATCTGTAGAACTCGGGGGTGGACGGAGCGAAGCCGCCCCCCATCCCAACCAGATAGGCAACCTCGCCGAGCCCAAAGGGAGTTGCCTCCTTCGAGAGGTCCAGCTCCCTGACGTCAAGGTCCCTCTCGCTCAGGGTCGTGCCGCGGCTGATCCTGGACGCCAGCTCTCCGAGCGTCCTCTCCTCCAGCACCTTCGCGCCATGGCGGACGACGCTGGGGATCACGCAGCCGCTGCTCAGCGCGAGGGTGATGAATGTGGCGTCGAGCGACCATGGGTCGTCGGGGTCGGATAGGTCCTCCATGTGGAAGGTGCCCGTATGCTCGCCGTGGGCGAGCAACACGTGTCCACCGGGGATCTCGAGCGACCGCACGAACCCCTCGGGGTAGTAAAACCCCTGGGAAAGCGACATGTTGAGGGCAGGGTGGGGCCCCTTCTGGCTGTCCGGGGAAGGGTATAGCACCGCACCTGTCGCCCCCCTCGGTGGTGAGCATGCGGGACCAGGCCGGGTTGTGCTTAGGCTGCTCGAACGCGGAGAGGTCCAGGTTGTAGAACTGCGTGGTCACAAGCAGCTTGAAGGGCCCTTCGGGGACCGAGGCGGCCAGCCCCTTGAAGGCAGCGTGCTGCTCGAGGGAGTGGAGCAGCGCGCCGCAGCTCTCGCTCAGGGCCCCCACGAGGCGATCGAACGGGTCGTCAGATGGCCGAGGCCCGGTGTACGCGGGGGGAACGAGCCACAGCTCCTTGACCCCGACCCCCGCATCCAAGACGTGGGCGGCGTAGCCGAGGCAGGTGGTCTCGCAGAGGAGGACGTCGTCCTTGCGAACGCCTACGTAGCGGTCTATGGCCTCGAGCGCCTCGTCGGCGATATCGATCTGCCTGGAGCCGTAATCCAGCCATTCGGACTGTGCGCGACGTACGTCTTCCTCGAGCCGCTGGGCATCAAATACGTTCTGAGTCATGAGTAACCTTCCCATTGTTTTGCGTTCATTCACATTCTAGTGCCGCCGTTAGGAGGCTCATGCGGCAAGCAAGCTCGGTGCAAGCCTGACGCAGGAGCAGCTGAATGCCAGAACTCGCGCAAGCTGTCTGGCGCGTGCGTCCACGGTCACCTTTACGCCGAGGGACTTGAGACGTTCCGCCTGCCTGGCGAAAAGTCCGTCGCCAGAGACGATTACGACTTCTCCGAAGCGCTCCTCCACGTTCTCGTGAGAGAGAACGCTCTCCAAGGCAAGGTCGGCGCCATCATGGCCCTCCCTCAGGACCACCCTCGCGCCGCTCCATGCATGAGCGGGAAAGAAGTTGTTCTTGTGGCTCACCCCAAGGACGGTCAGGTCGCCGGGGTTCGGACGATAAACGCTCTCGACCCTGCGCTCGACACGCACGCAGGACTCCTCGTCGACCACGCCGCACCCTACCGCATTCTCGATATCCACCACGAATAGCCTGCGGGTGGCCCTGTCCCTCTTCCGAAGCTCGGTACGCCTGTTCATGATCCCCGCCTTTCACTCTTGGGACAAACTCTATACTGTGTCCCAAACTCTTTATATTTGCATCCTACTCCTAAGCTTGGGACAATGTCAACGGTTTGTCCCAAAATTCTTTGTTGGGCACCTGCCTTCTCGTAACAGGTCTCCCAGGACATGTCTCCAGCAGGGAAATCCTGGGGTTGATGTGA
>JAGAWD010000214.1 GCA_017941585.1 Olsenella sp.
AGCAGCTTCCTGCCGTCGCGCACGGCGAGCGCCATGTCGCCCGAGGCGCCGATGGAGAGCGGGAAGCCGTAGGTGGGGTCCATGTACTGCACCTTGGAGGAGGTGCCCCAGCTGATGCCCATCTGCTCGGTCAGGTTGACGAAGTAGACCTCCGCGTGGAAGGGCGTGACGCCTCCCGTGGCGAGGTTGGCGATCGAGGTGAGGATGGGGATGTTCTGCGTGGTGAGCGTGAAGCGCCCCGGCCCGAAGGCGTCGAGCGCGCGGCCCTCGAGGAACAGGTGCGCCTCCTGCGACTCGTGCACGATGAGCTGGGAGTTGGTGTTGAAGTCCTCCGCCGGGTGCTTCCAGACGAAGGCGTGGTTGTCGCCCTCGTACTTGATGACGTCGAGTATTGCCATGGGCCGCCCCCGCAGAAATGTACAGGTTTCTTCAGCGGTCTCATATCGGTGTCCCAACGGTCGCCGATGGCCTTTTGTCCTGCGTAAACGTTCAACTAGGCGAAGCTATAATCGATGATGTTGTTTGCATTCAGTAATGTGTACAATTTTTCACTTCAATAAGATTCCATAAAGTGAGTGCCAGGTGTTTCCCTAACGGCCTTGACCTGCCGATTCGTCCTCTCGGAGCCACTTGTCGAAGGTGTTTGGGCTCACGCCCATGCGCGTTGCGGCTTCCCTTCTGGTGATGTACCCGCCCAAATAGGATTCCTTCGTCGCCCTGTAGCAGCCCGGCCGCTTCTTGGCGGGGCGCCCGAACCTCACGCCGCGAGCCTTTGCCGCGGCGATGCCCTCCGCCTGCCGCTGCCTGATGTTCTCGCGCTCGATCTGGGCGACGTAGCTGAGGAGCTGCAGCACGAGGTCGGCAATGAAGGCGCCGGTCACGTTGTCGGGGCGCTCGCGCGTGTCCAGCAGCGGCATGTCGAGCACCACGACGTGCGCGCCCTTCTCCTTGGTGATGCGCCGCCACTCGTCGATGATCTCGTCGTAGTTTCGTCCCAGACGGTCTATTGACTTGACCACCAGCACGTCGCCGGAGCGGAGGCGGCGCATGAGCTTCTTCCACTGCGGCCTCTTGAAATCCTTGCCACTCGCCTTGTCTGCGAAAACCTGATTGCCATCTAGGCCGAACTTGGCGAGCGCGTCGAGCTGTCGGTCGAGGTTCTGCTCCTTGGACGACACCCTCGCGTACCCGTAGGTCTTCTCGCTCATACTCTCCCTTTCTACTGGGCTGACGATAGGAAGAGCCTACGGATGCGTCACAGAAAGGCGGCCTTTACGGGATCCGGTGTCTAGAACCGAGGATTAGAGCTACAGGTGACTTTGTGACTGCCTGAGACGATGCCCACACCGGTAAAGGTGCGGGCATCGTCTCTTTTGCATGCCCGCCCAATCTTGAGAGGCAGGCATCACATGGACGGTGAGACCAATGGCAGCCAGCAGGAGACGCAGGCGCAGCAGGAAGCCCGGACAGGCGGGCAAGAGGGCGGCCAGCAACAAGCGCCGCAGGGCCAGTCGCAGGTAGAGGCCCCCGACTACGAGAAGCAGATCGCCGAGCGCGACGAGAAGATCGCATCCCTTGAGGCGCAGGTCGCCGAGGCGGCGAGGAACGCCGAGACGGCCGAGCAGCTGCGCGGCGAGATCGCCGATCTCAAAGCCCAGGGCGAGAGCGACCGGATCGACTTCAAGCTGCAACTC
>JAGAWD010000215.1 GCA_017941585.1 Olsenella sp.
GCGGAGAGTGCCAGGCGGCACGCGACGTCAGCCCCCACCGAATCGATGGTGGCCCGCGCAAGCCAGGCAGGAACCGCGGCAACGAGGGCGACGTCCTCCACGAGGCCCTCGTCGACAGGGCAGACGCACATGCCGGAGACGGCGCCCGCTTCGGGCGAAGGCGGGACCGCGCGCACGTGGGTGCGGCCTGAGAGGCGCCCACGCGCGGCCGCCACCGCCGGAACGTCATTCTCGGCGATGCGTCGAAGGACGGCATTGGCAAGACCGCGGGCGCGAGGAGAGGCCGTGGCGGCAAGCGAGACGCCCTGGCTCACGGCCACGTGCGCGGGCGTATTGAGGAACAGAAGCTCGAAGGTGGCCACACGAAGGGCATCGCGCAGGCGTGGCTCGAGATGGCCGCCTCTGCGGAGGTGCGAGTCGATAGTCTGGTCAAGCGTGCCCACGGCACGGACGCACCCCACCGCAAGCCTCGTGGCGAGGGCGCGGTCTCGCGGCGAGAGGTTCGCGACCGCGGGCGAGACGCGCAGAAGGTCGCGAATGCGGCCGCCGCGCCGGCGGGCCTCCGAGACGGACGCGAGGGCGCAGGCGCGCGAGGGCGCGACGGAGGCCATCTACAGCCTCTCCCACTCCACGGCGTCGGCGTGGATCCCCTGAGCCCACGCCGAGGCGTCCATCTCCTTCTTGCCGTCAGGCTTCACGCGGAGGAGCTCGAGCGAGCCGTCCGAGCAGCCGAGGTACACGTGGCCCCTGGCAATGAGGACCTCCCCCGCGGGCACGTCCCGATCGGAGACCCTGGCCGCCATGGCACGAACCCCCTTGCCGGCAACGGAGAGCCTCGCCGGGGCCGCGTCGAGTGACGCCTGCACGCGACGGCGATTCCTGAGGACGCTGTCGGCGGGGTCGAGGCGCATCTCCGCCTTCTCGATCTTCTTCGCGTAGGTGACAAGGGACTCGTCCTGCTCGACCCAAGTGGCCGTACCCGCCTCCATGTCGGCAAGCGCGAGGGCGAGCTCGCGCGCGCCCAGCTCGGCGACAGCCGTCATGAGCTCGGGGCAGGAGCGCTCCCCCACCTCGACCGTCGCCTGGCGGCAGTAGGCCCCGGCGTCGAGGTCGTGGACGACCCGCATGATCGAGACGCCCACAACGTCGTCCCCCTCGAGGATGCCACGCTGGATGGGAGCCGCCCCGCGCCAGCGAGGCAGCGGCGAGCCGTGCACGTTGACGCAACCAAGCGGCGCGACCTCGAGCACCGAGTCCGGCAGGATGCAGCCGAAGGCGGCGACGCAGATGACGTCGGGCCTCTCCGACTTTATTCGAGAGAGTACCTCGTCGGTGATGCGGTTCGTCTCCAGGACGGCAATTCCGAGGCGAGCCGCCGCCTGCTTGACGGGGGACGCCTCGAGCCTCCTCCCGCGCCCTCGAACCGCGTCGGGCCGCGTCAGGACGAGGGAGACCTCGTGGTCTGCCGCAAGCCGCTCGAGCGAGGGGACGGCGAAGTCGGGCGTGCCCATGAAGACGATGCGCATGCGTGCCCCCCTACTCGACCGAGGTCTCGCCGGGACGCGCGCCCAGGGCGACCGCCTCCTGGTAGTCGCGCATGGCGGCCACGCGCTCGCCCGGTGTCAGGTGGTCGACCATGGTGACGCCATGCAGGTGGTCGATCTCGTGCTGGAGGCAGACGGCGAGCAGGTTGTCCTGCGCCTCGTACTGCATGAGGTCGCCGTCGAGGTTCTGCGCCTGCACGATGACGTGGCTCGGGCGCTTGACCTCGACGGTGATGCCCGGATACGAGAGGCACCCCTCGCTAAACGCGCGCTCCGGGCCGTCCGCCGCGATGACCTTGGGATTGATCAGCACGTAGGGGTTCTTGCCCGCGGAGCCGGAGTAGTCGACGTCGATGACGACGAGCTGGACGAGCTCGCCGACCTGGGGTGCGGCAAGCCCGCAGCCCTCGGCCTCGTACATGTCTTTAAGCATGCGCTTGGCCAGCGACCTTACCTTCGAATCGATCTTCTCGATGGGCGCGCACTCGACCTTAAGCCTGTCGTCGGGCGCACAAACGATGTCCTTGTCGACGCTCATGTGTTTTCTCCTCTATAACCTGTGGACCGGGCAGCGCGCCCAGCCTTGCATTCGCTCCCCCCAAAGGATACCCCAACGGTCGGAATTCACACACTCCAAGCATATGCCCGCGGAGGCGCCCACCACTTTGCCACGGACGCGTGCGCGCGGCGGGACTGCGGCAGACGGAGGACTACATCATGTCGTACGCGTCGACGTCCACGGCAACGCTCACGCCGCGCGGGCGGCTCACGCTCCCGACGCACTCTCCGAGCAGAGCGCCGAGGTCTGACCCTACGGGCGCCTTGACCAGGAGGTGGCGACGGATGCGGTCCTTCACCTTGGCCTTGAGGCAGTCCGTGGGACCGAGCACCTCCCACCCCGTGCGACCCTCGACGTGCGAGCGCACGGCCGCCGCTATCTCGTCGAGCACACGGCGAACGGCCGCGGCGTCCCTGCCCCAGCAGACGACGTTTGCGAGCCGCGAGAAGGGCGGGTAGTTGCCCTCCCGCCTCTCCGCCAGCTCGGCAGAGACGAACAGGTCTCTGTCGTGGTGCTCGACGGCGCGGATGGCGGCATGGCTCGCCCAGTACGTCTGGATATAGACCTCCCCCACCCGCTCGCCGCGACCGGCCCGGCCCGCCACCTGCTCCAGCAGGTCGTACGTGCGCTCCGACGCGCGGAAGTCCGGCATCTTGAGCGTGGTGTCGGCGTTGACCACGCCCACGAGGGTGACCTCGGGAAAGTCGAGCCCCTTGGCGATCATCTGCGGTCCCACGAGCACGGCACACTCCGCCGCGTCGAACTCCTCGAGCAGGCGCTGGTGGTCCCCCTTGCCCTTCGTGGTGTCGGCATCCATGCGCACGATGGCCACGTCGTCGGGCAGAAGCATCCTGAGCTCGTCCTCCACGCGCTGGGTGCCCACGCCGAAGGCAGCCATGTAGCGGCTGCCGCAGTTGGGGCAGCTCGTGGAGGGGTCTGGGTAGGCGCGAACCGGCCAGGTCCTCCCGCAGGTGTGGCAGGCGAGGGAGTGGGTCCTCTCGTGATAGGTGAGCGCCGTCGAGCAGTGCGGGCACTCGGGCACGCAGCCGCACTCACGACACATCAGGAAGTTGGCGAACCCCCTTCGGTTGAGGAGGAGCACGGCCTTCTCGCGACGCGACGCGACCCCCTCGAGCGCGCGGGCAAGGGGGGCCGAGAAGAT
The DNA here is from genome assembly GCA_017941585.1 of Olsenella sp. Lineage (GTDB taxonomy): Bacteria > Actinomycetota > Coriobacteriia > Coriobacteriales > Atopobiaceae > Olsenella_J. The sequence continues at coordinate 3,266 of JAGAWD010000215.1, forward strand.
CGACCTGTTGCCACCCGCGAACTGGTTGGCCATGTCGACCACATGCACCTTGGGCAGCACCGCCCCACCCGGGCGCTCGGGCATCTCGACGCGCGTCCACGTGACGCCTCCCCACGTGCCCTCAAGGCAGCGACCGAGACTCTCGAGGGAGGGCGTGGCCGAGCCCAGCACGAGCGGACAGGAGCGCTCGACGCAGATGCGGGCGGCAACCTCCCGCGCATGGTAGCGCGGCGCCGACTCCTGCTTGTAGGAGCCCTCGTGCTCCTCGTCTATGATGACGATCCCCACATTAGAGAGGGGCGCGAAGAGCGCGGAGCGGGCGCCCACGACGACGTGCGCCCTGCCCTGCCTCACCATGTCCCACTGGTCGAAGCGCTCGCCCAGGGAGAGACGAGAGTGCAGGATCGCAACGTCGTCCCCGAAGCGGGAGCGGAAGCGCCCGACCGTCTGGGCGGTGAGGGAGATCTCCGGCACGAGCACGAGAGCGCCCTTGCCCCGCGCTATGACCTCCTCGATTGCACGGAGGTAAACCTCGGTCTTGCCCGAGCCGGTGACGCCGTCGATCACCACGACGTCGCCGCGGGCCGCGTCGCGCGCCCTCCCGATCTGGGCGAGGGCCTCGCGCTGACCGTCCGTGAGTTGCTCGGGACGCTGGGCCCTGGCGCTCGAGAGGGAGGTCTCGTCCCTCCCGCGCACGTGGCGGCGCGCCTCCACGGACACGACCCCCTTCTTCGCGAGCGCGGAGACGGCGCCGGAGGCGCCGGGCAGCATGGCAGAGAGCTCCGCCATGCGTACGGGGCCGGATTCCAGCGCATCGAGCACGGCACGCTGCCTGCTCGCGTTTGAGCGGGGGGCGAAGGACGAGGCCTTCTCGGTGAGGCGCACCCAGCGCTCGTCAACGGGGCCGCTCTTCTCGCAGACGAGTTCCCAGGGGGAGTCTTCGTCGGGGCGACGCACCCTCACGGTCTGGCCGGGTGCGAGAAACGGGTGGATCGCCTCCGAGGGAGGGCAGGCGTACTCGCGCGCCATCCAGGCAGCCACGCGAGCCGAAGACGCGTCGAAGGCGGACGCGGCGAGCACCTGCTCGATAGAACGCAGCTTCTCGACCGGGACTCCCTCGGGGGGCACGTCCGAGACCACAACCACGTATCCGATCGCGGGGCGCCCCGAGAAGGTGACGAGCACCGTGACCCCAACGCCGACGTCGCCGACGAGTTCCGAGGGCACGAGATAGTCGAACGGCGCGTCGAGCGCGCGCGTCGGTATGTCGAGAACCACGCTTGCGTAAGGCACGGACCCGTCTCCCCTCTCCCCTGCGGGACGGTAGACCTGTTGGAAGAAGTCTTGTCGGAAGAACATGGTAGCGCGAACGGCGGACAACAATTGACTTCTTGAAACCTTTAGGAGAGAGCCCTTGCAAACGCGCCAGGCTAAGTGATGTACGAGGGGTCCACCGCAGTCCTTTGGGTTCAGCCGTTTCCGTTCCGCAATCCATGGCGCCCCAGCAAACCCCGTCGAGCGAGTTCTCCATCACGCAAATCCGACGCTATGGCACGGACCATCACGCAAATCCGGCGGGATGGCA
>JAGAWD010000216.1 GCA_017941585.1 Olsenella sp.
AGCGATTTGGTCGCTCCTCTCAGCCAGGTCATATGCTCCTAGCTCCCCTTTTGTGATTGCCACTATAGCACACCGCGTGGGGTGGACCAAATGTGGACCAAACTGTGCTTGAGTTTGGTCGGTGGACCGAGGGCCATCGGGCCAACGCTCGAACACTACCTTTGGCATCGAGGACATGATAGGCCGATAAACCATTAAATAGTTGATGAGTTAACTGCTTTGCGTCGACTGCGTTTTGCCCTTAAGTCTCGATGACATACGCGGCTGCGAAACAGCACTGATATTGCGCCTCAGTCTCACTCCCATTCCCCGAAGACTACATGGTTGCCACCTTTAAGACAGGCAATTCTTTCGCGCATGACCTCGCGATTCTCATCTGTCATACTCTTATGGAAAAGAACCTTGCTTCCCGTCATGTCGAAGTTCGAGTTGTGGCCCCTGAACTCCACCAGACCAGATATGAGCATTTCCTTGGGTCCAATCAGCTTCGGTGTTATGCATTGCGGTTTTGAATTCCTGATGACAAGCCTATCCAAGGTGAGCCCCACGAATAACCTCTCTGCAATCTCGTCTAGCGTGGACGGAAGGTCAATCACTCGCAGCTCTTCGCAACCGAGAAAGGCGTCTTCCCGCACGCTCGTAACCCCCTCGGGAATAAGCACTTCCTTCAGCACATGTGCTCGTATCAGCCTGTTTGGGCTCTTGATGTTTCGGTTTGCCGAAAACGCGAAACTACGAACCACAGTAACCCGACTCCTCCCGATGGTGTCGGGCACAGAGGCGATGGGGTCGTTCCCCTCCCAAGATGTAATTGCTAACGTGCCGTCATCGAGCTTCCACGTCTTCCAAATCTTCCTGAGCTCTGCCGCCGTTGGCGGCTTCTCTCCAGCAATGCCAGTCTTGCTCTTACCGGCTTTTTTGTCAGCTGAGGCCAGCTCCCTCCGCCCCGGCTGCTTTATCCCGTACCCCTCGCACTTCTCGTAGTTGAATCCGATGACGCCGCGCGAAACGGTGAAGCAGCGCATGGCGTCCTTCTTGGAGACGTTGATCTTGGACCCGTCCGTGAGCACCACGTAGGTGAGGCCAGAGCACGACTGCAGAGCCTTCATCGAGGGCTTCTTCATGCCGTCGTGCAGCACAATCGAGCGGAGGTTCCAGCAGCCTACGAACGCCCAGTCGCCGAGCTCGGTGACGTCGCCAGGCACGGCGAGCTCCCTCTCCGGGGATATAGCGAGCACGAGCCTCGAACCATCGCGCACGAAGGACGTCTCCCCCTCGGCCGCGTCGACGAAGCGGACCGACCTGAGCGTACGCTTGACGCCCTCGAAGGCGTCCTTCGAGATGTACTCCACGGTACGGGGGATCACCAGGGATTCGAGCTTCTTGCCCCTCGCAAAGCACTTGGGACCGATGCCCACGACGACCCTCTCCTGCCCGTCCTCGAGGACCCTCTCGGGGACCACGACTTCGGCCGACTCGCCTCTGTACTCCGTGAGGCAGAACCTTCCGCCGACGCTGCCGAACTCGAAGGGGATCTTCTCCCCGTCGAGGCCGCGGAACTCGGGCCTGAGGTCGTCGCCGAAGCCGCGGTAGGACTTCCAGCCGACGTTGGATCTCGCCCTTCGCTCCCCCGTCCTGAAGTCATAGCGGTACTCCACGTCCCTCGGCCAGCGGAAGTAGTCGTCGTCGTTAATCTCCTCGTGGCACTCCAGCTCAATGCTTTTGACCGTGGAGAAGTCCTCGATTGCGGCAAGCTGCTTCTCCAGCCAGCCGCTGTCGATCTCGCCCGAGTTGGCGTCCATCGAGTAGAGGATTGCGCCAAGAAGGTCCCGCGTGTTGCGCGCGCTGGCAAGTCTCTTGGTGGGATCGTGGAACCAGAACGTGTAGAAGCCGTGGCACTCGACGTCGTCGAGGTCTACGACACGGCCGGAGTCGGTCTCAATCCTGATCGTGCAGTACGAGCTGCTGCTCGAGTTGGTGACGAAGTCGGTACGGATCTTCATAACAAACGTCCCTTCCGCATCTAAAACTCAGTCTTCTTGCGATAGCGATAGACGACCCCGTCGCCAACCCGCTCTTCCAGCTTCACGAACAGCCCCAGCTCAATACCTACGCGCATCACGGCCGCTGCCTTCTGTGGGGTAGTTATCTCGGGGATTCCCATCGAAGCGATCTCTTGTATCGTGATGCCCCGAGCCGCATAAGGCATCCTGCCGTATACCTTCCTTGCGAGCTCCTCATTCTTCTTGCGAGCCTCGCTGGCGACCGCCGATCTGTCATAAGGCGACTTTCGTCTGTCAAGCTTCCGATACCTCACCGTAGTTCTGGCACCGACCTTCTCGACTTCTTTCTCGAAATAGCCAGTGTTCACCGCTTCGTGCATCAAAGCCGAGATGTTATGGATGTCTCTGCAGTGGCTCCAGAGCCAGTCGTTTGTCACCCACTCACCGCCATCTGGCATACGCCTATATATCTCTGATAGGCACCTGTACCTCTCTCGCTTCCTGTCTAGCGAGTGCGGCCACTTCCAAGCCCCCTGGTTTGCCAAGACTTCCATGTCCCTCTCGAACGACGGCGGCCCGGTGAGTACGTACTTCCCCTCGCCGACCTCCAGCGCATCCAGAGACCGGGCCATCCCCTTCAGAGCCTTCGCAGCAGCATCCTCGCTCTCGACCCTGGGGACGTTCTGCGTGCACCACGATGCGGTGACCGGACAGCCCCAGACCTCCATCACGGCGCGGATACGCTCTGCCACATCGTCATCTCCAAGGGGGCCGGGACCCTTGCGCAGCAAGGCCTCCAGCGCAGCTATCTCGCCACGGACAAGATCCAAGTCCGCTGACTGGCACTCCCCCTTCGAGACTGACTTCGCAAGCTTCTCTTCCTCAATGGCGATGCGGCCCTCCGAGTCCGCAATCTCGCCCCGCGTCTCGTCAACGAGGCCCTGCGCCTCTCCGAACCTGGCCTTAAGCTCCCTTCGTCTTCCGAACGCAAAGACACCCGCCTTCGAGAGCTCGTCGGATATCGACTCGGCTGCACCCACCCTCTCGTCCAAGGTCTTCTGCAGGCTCGCAAGGCGGCCTCTCTCGGCATCAATCTGCCTGCGGTATGAGCGCTGCTCTTCCTGCGTCCTCTGCAGACCGGCCAAGTGGGCGGCCTCCTCCCGCCTCTTCCCCGCAATCTCGAGGTTGACGCTGCGCGCGAAGCCCCTGCGACGCCTGTCCTCGAGCTCGGCGGCCTTCGATTCGCGCACCGCTCGCCATGCTTCCTCCGCCCAAGGCAGCGCGTAGCTTGCCCCGCTGGCAATAGCCCTCTTGCGGAGCTTGCCCTCGTGCCAGCACCTGTCGAGGAGCGCTCTGACGTCCTCGGGCGACGCAATGCCATCAAACGAGCTGACAATCGCGCTGGCATTGCAGAAGCCGTCGCTGCCGGCCCTCTCGCCCACCACATACGTGACCGTCGGAACCGACAGAACCCGCACCCCACCCGCTCGGATGGCATCGCCGGACTTAGCCCGCTTGATCAAGCCCTCGAGCTCGCGTCCCTCAATCAGCCGCACCCCAGACTTCTTGGCAGCCTCAGTCGCCTGGGCGGTGAAGCTGCTGGTGGTGACGACCCACGCGTCCTTCGTCCCATAATACTGGCGGGCGAACACCACCTCTTTCACCGCATCGAAGCCGACGGTGCCGGAGTACTGCTTCGCCTGCACAGCAACGGACTCCCCTCCGCCAGCGAGTATGAGATCCGCGCCAAAGTCACCCGAGGCGGGCGTCCTCTCGACTGAGTACCCGAGATCCGTGAACAACTGCTCGAGGTACTCCTCGAATGCAAGGCCAGTCAGAAGGGACAGATCCGAGACCGTCTTGAGGTTTACGAACTTTGAATCCATGAGCGCACTCCCGAGAGGCTCTGCAGAGATAGACGATTAATATGGTTGACCAACGCAATGACCCACTCCGACCATCGTTCTCGTTTCCGCATGTCATTCGGCCTAGCTGGAATAGTCAGCCAAGGTGAACTGCAACATTGCGAACAACCGACATACTGCATCCTCCGCACCTTTACCTAGGGACCATACAAAGAGTCGGTAACCCGTCTTAAACTAATCCGCTGAACCGAAGAGCCAAGAGTAGCTATATAGGTAACTCGTGCTCTTTGGCACATTCAAAGCTTCGATGAACGATGATAGGTCCAGTTCATCTGAGCAGCCTGCAAAAATCGCCTTAGCATCCGTAACGTTCGATACGTCGAGTGTCGAAATATCAATAGTTTTGAGTGCAGAGCACCCGCTTAGGAGCTCTTCCATGTTCAGCACGTGAGAGGTATCTAGACCTGCAAGACAGATGCTCTCAAGTACCTCGCAGTCGACAAACAGACCCTTCATGCTGGTCAACTCTGAAGAATCAAGCAGCTCGAACCCCGTCACCTTCTCAAGTGAGGTACATGTATGGAAGAGATTGTCCAAGCTTTTCGCCCGCAGACCAGGCAAAAACTGCGCCTTGACGACCTTCTCATGAAACCTAAACCATGGACTCTTGTTCCACTCGAATCCATTGATGACGTCGCCTTCTTTTTCAGCAAAAATAGTCAGAGTTCCACTCTCGTCAAGCGTCCACGAGAAGGCGTTACCTTTCTTGGTTGCCCGTCCCGACTTCACAATCTTCCCGACCTGAATCAGGGGCAGAAACGACGCAGCCTCCTCCTGAGAGTCAGGAGCGTCGGAGTCCTCCAGATCCTCTTCGTCCTCAAACCAATAATCTACGCTGGTTGTAAAGGCAGATCCGTCGAAGAGGACCTTCCTAGTTTGTTTGCTGTACTCGCCACCGTTGTCGAAACGAACGAGTTCTCCCTCATACGACACGCCTGGTATCGCTCCGTTTAGCTGTTCGAAAAATGGGAGGACCTCGTCTACAAACCCAATGTACGCCGTGCACATCTCGTCTTCGTGAATCGAGAGGTTTCTCTCATCCCACTTACGTATCCAGCCGAAAACGCGGAAACTGTCTTTTGCTGCCGGGTCCATGTAGTCTGGGTGAGCCTTGATGAAGGAGCTCATGAAAGATGTCAGCTTCTCCTTCGCTTCGTTATCTGGCGCCTCGAACTTGATGTGCACCTCACGCCACTGAGACATTCTGAACAACCCCTTTCCGAATGAGCACTTGCCGAGTCAGTCTTTGACATACTAAGCGCATCACACAATGCCAATTGTCTAATGGGTGGCTATCTCCACTCGCACAGGTCGTCTCCCATGCCTTGCTACATCTATTCGACCGTGACGCTGCGAGAATAGGATTCCTCGCCGCTCAGCCTGTCGAACCTGAACGACTCGTGAGTGTCGCACCGCTTCTCTTCGACGTAAGCACTGAAGTCCGATGGACTCACGTCTTTAGGCGCACAGCCCTTCTCCGCAGCGATAGCTCCTAGGATTCTGCTGAGGTCTTCTGGAGGGTAATAGCCCCTTTCAAAGCGAGTGTCATCGTCGCCTCCCCACCCTGAGTCTGAGTAGTCCCACTCGATGCTCTGAACGTCGGCGCTGAAGTCGCCAATTCGATCTTCGAGGCCACCGTCCTCCCCACAAGCCTCACTGGCGACGCGAACGATCATCGCGACCGCTTCCGCAACACTATGCGGCGCCCCCGTAAACGGGCTGTCCATAGCGGAGCCGGGAGCTTCGCTGACGACCGAACCCTCTACCATGAATGGTGCGGAGCACTCCATTATGGACTCGAAGTCGTCGGGATCCGGCATCTCCACTCCCGTCATCTCGAAGAGTTCCTCGACGGCTGCCGCAAGCATAGGCGCATCGATTCGGATTGCGCAGTACGAGCTGCTGCTCGAATTGGTGACGAAGTCCGCTCTGATCTTCATGTTCTTTCCCTCCTAGACAATCGCCCTGTCCCCGCTGTCGCACCGCACCACCTGGGGCATGAGCGGGCAGCCGCCCATGCAGAGCTCCCGCATGCCGCAGCCCGGGCTCGCGCCGCGCATGCGGTCGCGGAACGCCTCGAAGGGCGCGCTGTTC
>JAGAWD010000217.1 GCA_017941585.1 Olsenella sp.
AGAAGAGTCAGGCGAGAAGACCATGCCGCCCTTGAGGTGCATCTGCAGCTGGTCCACGGCCTTGCCCCTATAGAACGCCCGCGTGACGAAGGCGCATTCCGAGATCCCGTCCTCGTCCCAGCTCAGGGGAATGACCATGCGGGCGTCGTAATGGCGAATGCGGACCTTCCTCTTGTCCAGGTCGAGCCACAATGCCCAAGCGCCCGTGCCGAGTCCGAACGCACGCACCACGGTGGCCTGCGCCGAGTTCATGAAGTTGGTGGAAGAGAAGAACGTGTTGATCCAGTCGGTGGCCTTCTGGTTATCGCAGACAACCTTAACCTCTTCGTTGAGGAGAAGAGAGCCCCATTCCTTGCAGACCCTCATTGCCGGGTGAATGCTCCTACGGTGAACCGCATACACACGCCCCATCCCGTCTTTGTCCCTATAGTCGTAAAACTCCCCGCGCGCGCTCATCCAGTCATCCCAGCTACGGATCCAAGGCTCCATGTCATCCAGGGGAAGGACAAACCCGAGCTTGCGCAAGTAATCCTTCACGTGCTCCGGCACCCAATACTCATCCAGACCATTAGCGCCCATGCGTCACCTCCGATAGTCCAGCCGATAAGGTCAGGTGAAGCATCCGCCCGCGTCACAAACACCCGCGTGCCTTAAAATGCCGAGAAGAGCTTTGGTGAAGGTTTGGAAGGTGAAGAGGGGCCGTGGCGAACGCGCTCACCATATGCAGGATCGTACTTTGTGTCGCGCTGCTGATAACGGAGGCCTTTTCGCCGACGTTCTTCTTGATCTACGCTCTTGCCGGGCTAACGGATATGCTCGACGGGTATGTGGCGAGAAGAGCCAACTCTGAAAGTGGGCTCGGTGCCAGGCTCGACAGCATCGCCGACCTCGTCCTGGTCGTCGTCTGTCTGGTGAAGCTGCTCCCCGCCATCGATGTGCCCATATGGTTGTGGGCGTGGGTTGCTGCGATAGCCCTCTTGAAGGTGGCGAACGTGGCAAGCGGCCTCGTGGTGGAGAAGCGCCTTGTCATGCCCCATACCGTCGCAAACAAGATCGCGGGACTCGTGGTATTCCTCGTTCCCTTCGCCATCCCTCTCTTTGGCATTACCGCGCCTGCCGTCATCGCGTGCGCAGCGGCTTCGTTCGCCGCAGTCCAAGAAGGGCATCTCATCAGATCAGGCTCCCTTGATCCAGCAGCGTAAGGATTAGCCAATAAGGGCGAGAAGAGCCAACGTCACCAAGGCGCACGCCAACAGCCGCATGAGCTCGAGCATGGCGAGAAGAGCACAGATGCCAACGGCAATAAGAATGGCGAGAAGAACGATGAGAAAAGCCATTGCCTAACCTCGCAATACGTCGTCCATCATGGCATAGCGAACAGCGTCTATGGAATGGTCATTGCCGTCTGGGATCTCGTCGATCCAGTTGCCCTCCTTGTCCTTCTCGAACTCCTTCAAGGTGAATTCGGAGAAGGTCAAGGGGCATCGCTCCGGGTCAATCACGATCTCGCGCAGCCCCGCCAGCCATTCGTAAGACAAGCGCCTCATCCTGGCCTTCCTGGCAGCGTGTACGCGAATGCCGAGCTCGCGTCTCCACACGTTCATCTGCACCTTGGAATCAGGCGTGTCATCGCAGTAGACGATCTGGTCGTGAAAGTACGCCTCCGCTCCCTGCTCGTCCGGGAAAGTGAGAGAATCCACTACGATGCGCCCGGTGTCCGCCGGCATCATCTTGTTCGCCGAGTGCTCCTCGAAGATGAGAAGGCGCCGAGCGTCAGGCTCCCAGGCACAACGGACGAACCGCCAGGGATCCGGGAACCAGCCCCAGTCCACACCATTGCGGATGCGCTGGAAGGTGCGGATGCGGGAGTCGGAAAGCTTGGCCTCGTGAACGTTGTCGAAGATGGCGCCGCCGGTGCCGGTGATCTCGCCCAAATACTCCCATCGCCACGCCTGCTCGTTCGTGTCGCGAAGGTACTCGGCCTCCTCAACGAACGGCGCGCCCAGCCAGTCCGGGTGCGTCACGATCACATCGAGATAAGAGCTCCCGCGCACAAGGGTGTCGTCACGCCTCACGCGCTCCAGCCGCTCCACGTTCACCCACGACCACATCGTCTTCGGAGGGTTGTAGGAATAGAAGATCCAGAAGCGGTCGCCGCCACGACGAAGAGAATTGAGAATGCTTCGCACGGCCTCCACGCCCTCGAACTGGTCCAGCTCCTCGAACCACACCACCGAGCAATAGCCCTTGGTGAACTTCACGCCCTTGAGCTTGAGAGGATCGTCCGCGCCACGGAACACGATGCGCTGTCCGGTGGGCGTGTACGTGATCTCCATGGGAGAGACCCTGCAGCGGAAGACGCCCTCCAGTCCCAGCACCTCGATCGCCCACTGGATCTGCTGGTAGACGGAATCGCGCAGGGTGTTGGAGAAGCGCCGCACCACCACCGCGTTCGCCTTCGGATTCGCGATGACGAGAAGGACGATCGCGATGCTGATGAAGGAGGACTTGGTCGACCCGCGCCCGCCCGGCAACCAGTAGTGCGTGTGGCCGTGCGCCATCACGTCGCCGAGCACCGGGTGGAAGCGAGGGATGACGAAGTCGGAGACGTTAGTCGCCACTGCCTTCGCCTCCCTCGCCGTCGGAGTCGTCGGCCATGGGCTCGATCACCAAGCCAAGGGTGAGCTGCACCGGCGCGTTGTCGGCCTCCTCGGCCTTGCGCTCCATCTTGC
>JAGAWD010000218.1 GCA_017941585.1 Olsenella sp.
AGTCGCGGGTGTTGATGCCCGCACCAACGATGTAGCGCTTGTGCTCGTCGAGAAGCTCGTCGGGGCGCGACTTGTGGGAGTCGTAGTCCTTGCGGAATACGAGCGACGAGAGGTTGCCCTCGGAGTCGACGATGGGCAGCGTGTTGATCTTGTGCTCCCAGATGATGTCGTTGGCGACCTTGAGCGGGGTCGAGGTGTCCGCCGTGACGCACTCGGAGGCGGGCGTCATGAACTCGGAGACCTTCTTGTTGGGATCGTCTCGGGAGACGCGGTAGTCGCGCGAGGTCACGATGCCGCAGAACTTGCCGTGCGGGTCGCCGTTGTCGGTGACGGGCATCGTGGTGTGTCCCGTCCTGTCGCGCAGCTCCAGCACGTCCTGGAGCGTCATGTCGGGCGTGAGCGTGGAGTCGGAGACGACGAAGCCGGCCTTGTAGGTCTTCACCTCGCGGACCATCGAGGCCTCCTGCTCGGGGGTCTGCGAGCCGTAGATGAAGGAGATGCCGCCCTGCTGCGCGAGGGCAATCGCAAGGCGAGGACCGGAGACCGCCTGCATGATGGCCGAGACCATCGGGATGTTCATCTTGATGGCAGGCTCCTCGCCGCGCCTGAACTTGACGAGAGGGGTCTCAAGCGAGACGTTTGCCGGGATGTTCTCGTGAGAGGAATAGCCAGGAACAAGTAGGTACTCGGAGAAGGTGTGAGACTCTCCCTCAAAGAACGTTGCCATGCAGGTCTCCTTTTCAATACGCACGCGTCCCCCACGGGGCGCTCCTACGACTAAATTCGGGCAAGTATACCATCTGTCACCACACGCGTGGCTATTTGGCCCCCTCGCCCATAACCTCATCAAAGTTTACGGCGATGTCATGCTTGGTGGGGACCCACTCGACCTTCTTGAAGAGGGCCGCCACCGTGATGGGGATATAGCTCATCATGAAGATGGGGAACGTGAAGCAGTTGGTGACGATGCGCCACTTCTTTTTGGCGTGTATGTGCTTGCGCTCGGATACCGTCGTAAGAATCGCAAGCAGGAAGAACACTACATACATGGATGCAAAGGTCATGATGAGCGAGCCGACGCACATCGAGAGCTCGCCCTCCGTCGCGACGAAGCCGTGGCTCAGGGTGCCGATGATGAGATAGGTGGCATTCACGAAGGCCGAGAGGAGCGTCAGGATCATTCCGGGCGCCACCGTCATCAGCATGTCGTACGACGCGAAGGAGTGGTCCTTGAAGATACCGTGCAAGAAGTTCTTGTTATACGAGAAGAACACCTGGTAGAACCCCTTGGTCCAACGCATTCGCTGTGTCCAGGACGCGGCGAAGGTCAGCGGCTGCTCGTCGAAGAACTCGGCGGGCGCGTAGCCGATCTGAATGCCGTGCGTGTTGCAGAAAGTCGAGAACTGAATGTCCTCCGTGAGCGTATGGAAGTTCCAGCCGTGCATGCCGCGGATGATCGCCGAGGAGACCATCCAGCCCGAACCAGAGATGGCGCAGCTCGTGCCCAGCATCATGCGGGCGTTGTTGAGGAACTTCGCCTCGCGCAGGAACCAGAGTGCGTAGGCGGAGCTGATCCAGCTCGAATCGAAGTTCTTGGAGTTGCGGTAGCTCGTGCATACGAGGTAGCCGGCATCGAAGGCGTCGTTCATGATGTCGACGTAGTCGGGGGCGATGATGTTGTCAGCGTCCATGACGAAGAAGGCGTCGTACTTGTCGCCCGTCTCGTTGAGGATGCGGTCGAACGCAAAGTCGAGAACCCAGCTCTTGCCCTTGCGAACGAGGTCGTTTCTCTCCCATGTGATGGCGCCGGCCTTCTCCGCCTCGGCGGCGGTCGCGTCGGTGCACGCGTCGGCAACGACGTAGCAATCGATCTCGCCGTCATACTTCTGGGTCAGGATTGACCTGACGAGGTTGCCGATGACCGGCTCCTCGTTGTGCGCCGCGATGACGAACGCATAGGTGTGCTTCTTCTTCGCCTTGGGCAGGATGACGTCACCCTTAAAGATCACCCTGATGATATAGACAAACTGGTAGAAGTACGAGAGCGTGAAGAAAAGCCACACGATCATGTTGAAGATCACGATCGGAGTTAGTCCGAGCCTAGCGATTTCCACGTGAGCTACCTCTCATCCGTCAAGCATTTATCCAAGGCGCCCGATGCCGAGCAGGGGGCAAATCTCCTCCCCCGCGCGCGTTCGGCCCATCGACGTGCCCTCTAGTGATTCTAATACACTAAGCAGATCTCTCGGGAGACGATCGGCACGCTCTATCTTCTCTCCCGTTATGGGGTGGTCGAAGCTGATGTGCCAGGAATGGAGAAATTGCCTTCTCAGCCCCCTGTTGGCGCGGTCGTCTCCCCTGCCATAGAGCTGGTCACCCACGCAGGGATGCCCCACGTGGCGCATGTGGACGCGAATCTGATGTGTGCGCCCGGTGTAGAGGTGGCACTCGAGGAGCGAGTAGCCGTCGTCGAACCTGCCCGCCTCAAAGCGCTCGAGGGTGCGGAAGGTCGTGATGGCCTCGCGCGCCGCCGGGTCGTCCGTGACGGCCATCCTCAGGCGGTCACGGCTGGAGCGCGCGATGCCCGTCGTGACCGTCCCCTCGTCGGGGGCGACATAGCCGTGCACGAGCGTCACGTAGCGCCTGTCAAGGACCCTCAGCCTGATGAGGTCCTGGAGCGCCTTCTGGCACTCGTCGTCCTTTGCGGCGACCATGAGCCCGGAGGTGTCCATGTCGAGCCTGTGGACGATGCCGGGGCGGTCCTCCCCCTGGAGCATCCCCAGATGGCCGTAACCACAGTGCGCCACCAGAGCGTTCGCGAGGGTGTCGTCTACGTGGCCGGGGCTCGGGTGGCACACGAGCCCGGCCTGCTTGGAGAGCACGAT
>JAGAWD010000219.1 GCA_017941585.1 Olsenella sp.
ATTGGGGTTAATCAGGCTAGGCGGCTTGGGCTGCTCGTTGACCTGCTTCAGGGCCACCGAGATGGCGTCGTCGCCCTCGAAGGGCACCTTGCCCGTTGCGGCCTCGTACATGACGATGCCCAGCGAGTAGATGTCGGTGGTGGGGCCGAGGTCCTTGCCCTGGGTCTGCTCGGGCGAGACGTAATGCGCGGTGCCGAGCACGGAGTTGTCCTGCGTGAGGTGGCTGTTCTTGGCGCGGGCGATGCCGAAGTCCATCACCTTGATGTTGCCGTCCGGCTGCACCATGATGTTCTGCGGCTTGATGTCGCGGTGGATGATGTCGTGACGGTGCGCGACGGAGAGCGCCTGGGCGATCTGGCTGCCGATCTGGGCTACCTTCTTGCTGTCAAGCGCGCCGTGCTTGCGGATGCCGCTCTTGAGGTCGGTGCCGCGCAGGTACTCCATGACGATGTAGTAGGTGTCGCCGTCCTTGCCCCAGTCGTACACGGATACGATGTACGGGCTCTGCAGCGCGGCGGCCGCCTGGGCCTCCTGCTTGAAGCGTGCCGCGAAGGAGGGGTCGGCCGCGTACTGGGGGAGCATCGTCTTGATGGCGACGGTTCGCCCCAACACCTCGTCCAGACCGCGGTAGACAATCGCCATGCCGCCGGTGCCGATTCTGTCCTGCACGGTATAGCGCCCGCCAAGAACTCTTTCTGCCATCGTCACTCCGTCTCATCCTCAAAAGCCGCGCGCTCGTGCGGCGTTCAACATACTAATCTACCCACGGCCACCGTGCTGCCGTGTGGGAACTCGATACTATACGCCGGCTCCCATCGCCTGGACGCGCAGGCACGTGGCAAGCACCTTACCTGCAACTCCGGCGGCGACGCCGACCATCCTCTCGCCCTCGGAACCCTCGATGCAGACCGAGATCGCCACCGTGGGCTGGTCGTAGGGTGCGAACCCTATGAACAGAGAGTTTGCCGTGTTCGAGCTCACCTCGGCGGTGCCGGTCTTGCCCGCGACCTTGACGCCGGAAACCTGCGCGCCCGTGCCGGTTCCGTCGTTCACGACGTCCAGCATGGCCTCGCCTATCTGCTGCGCCGTCTGGGCGGAAACCGCTTGCCCCAGCGACTTGGGCTTCGTGGTGGAGCTGGTCGCGCCCTCGGGGGTCAGGATGTGGTCGACCACATAGGGGTTCATGACGACGCCCTTGTTCGCGATTGCGGCTGCGACGACGGCGTTCTGCATGACAGTGGTCTGCGGTCCCGCGGGGCTGGAGTGCTGACCGACGGGTTGGCCGACGGCAGACCATGCGGTCTCCCACTCCGTCATCTGCGCGGGGTCCGGCATGAGCGAAGCGACGGTGGAGAAGTCCTGACCAAGCTTCTGGCCGTAGCCGAACGCATCGGAGTAGCTCACGAGCTTGCTTGCGCCTACCTGCTGTCCCAGCTGGCCGAACACCGTGTTGACGGAGTAGGTGAGCGCCTCCTTGAGGGAGAGCGAGCTCCAGGCCTCGCCGTCGATGTTCGTGACCTTCGCCCCGCCGATCTCGATGGACGCGGGCGCGCGGTAGGTGCTGTCGAGCGTTGCCACGCCAGAGTCGAGCGCCGCCGCGAGACTCACGATCTTGAACGTGGAGCCCGGCGTGTACAGCGTCTGGGTCGCGCGATCCACCAGGCTCGCGTTGTTTCCGGACATGGCCGCGCCGATGTCGTTGTAGTCGAACGACGGGTTGGAAGCCTTCGCGAGCACCGCCCCGGTCGAGGGGTTCAGCACCACGATGGCGCCGCGGTGACCCTGAAGCGCCTGCTCCGCGGCCTTCTGCATCTGCGAGTTGATGGTGAGCACGACGGAGGAGCCCGGGGTCTCGATGCCGGCCATCGCGTTGATGGCGCTCGACCAGGTGGAGTAGTCCGAGTGGCCCGTGAGCGTCTGGTTCATGGTCGCCTCGATGCCGCTGGCACCGTACTGGGAGGAGAGGTAGCCCACGGTGTGCGTGGCGACGTTTCCCTGCGGGTACGTGCGCGCATACGTGCCGTCGGACTGCTTGACGGACTCCGTGAGCGTCGCCCCATCCGCCGCGATGATGGCACCGCGCTGGACCTTCGCGCTCTTCGCGATGGTGTGGTTGTTGTTGGGGAGCGTCTGGTAGTAGTCGGCCTTGAAGACCTGAATGTAGGTGAGGTTGGCCACCAGCAGGGCAAACATCATCGTGAACACGGTCACGAGCGACACGAGCCTGTTACCGAGGGCCACGCGGCCCAGGACGCCGGACTCCGGGGTGTCGAGCCCACGGCTCGCGCGTGCATGGGCACCGTGCACCACGGAGGCCATGGCCTTCTCGACCTGCGTCTGCGATCCAACGCTGCCGGAGCCCTGCTCGATCTGGGCCTCGCGGCCCGTTCCCTCGTCGCCGGCCTTCAGCAGCAGCCCGACGATGATGAAGCTGGCCAGAAGCGAGCTGCCGCCCTGGCTCATGAACGGGAGCGTGACGCCCGTGAGCGGCAGCAGCTTGGTGACGCCGCCCACGATGAGAAACGCCTGCACCGCGATTGCGGCCGTGAGGCCAACCGCGGTGAACGCGGATATGTCGGACTTTGCGCGCGCGGCCGTGGCCAGCCCGCGCACGGCAAGCAGCATGTAGCAGATGAGCACGGCGGACGCGCCAAGAAGGCCCATCTCTTCTCCGATGGCCGAGAAG
>JAGAWD010000220.1 GCA_017941585.1 Olsenella sp.
CCGATGCCGAAGACCTCCTGGAGGTCCCTCGGCGACAGCCACTCCGGTCTGTCGGACAGCGGCGAGTGGTCCCTGAGGGAGCTCGCTCCGGACGGTCCTTCCATCGTCTCTCCTCTCTCGTCTTTTTGTCACACAAAGGGGAGCCGCGTCATGTCGCTCTCGTACGACATGACGCGGCTCCGGGCCTCGTGTCTATGGCGTGGGCCGCCCTACGGCAGCCTGCCCTTCTCCAGGATCTCCTTGGCCACCGTCTGCCTGTTGACGCGGATGTTGCGCCCGACGTAGATGTGCGGCAGGGCGGCGCAGATTTCGTAGGACTTGCTCTTTCCCACCCCGAATACCTCCGCGATGTCCCTCGGCGACAGCCACTCCGGCCTGTCCCTGAGGGCGGAGTTGTCCCGCAGCGCGCTGGCTGGCCTTGCTGCTTCCATCATTTCCTGCTCCTTCCTTCTGGTGCCGTGACATGCTTGAGGCTATGCCTTGGCCGCTCTCTCGCGTGCTGGCCGTGCTGTCGGAAGTGTCTGCAGGCATCCCGTGGTATCCGCTTCACGAAACGAGCGAAAACGGGCCCTTCGGAGCCCTCTCCGCCATCGCCTCGGCGACGACGTCCGCCGCCTGCTGACGTGCCGTCGGGTCGGCGCTCGCGTAGACGTTGAGCGTCACCGTCGCGTCGGCGTGGCCCATGAGCGACGCGACCGTCTTGACGTCGACCCCGCGGGCGATGAGGAAGGTCGCGTAGGTGTGCCGTAGGTCGTGCAGGGTGACCCTCTTGCCGGTGGTGCCCACCAGGTCGAGAGACCTGGCGAGGGACGAGAACTCCTTCCCCAGGCGGCTGGGCAGGTACCACCTGCCCTCGGAGGTCTCGATGACGTAGCGGCTCGCGGCCTTGGCCTTGCCGGATGAGGCGAGCACCCTCTTGTACTTGGCCTCGAGCCTCGCCTTGAGGTCCGGCTCGAGGGGGATGTCGCGCCGGCTGGTCTCGGACTTCGGCCCCTTCTCGAAGCTGTGCCCGGCGGCCTCGGTTACCGCGTTCCTGACGAGGATGAGGTCCCTCTTGAAGTCGACGTCGCGCCACCTGAGCCCGCATATCTCCTCGCGCCTGAGGCCGGCGGAGAGCCCGAGGCGCACCGCGAGGGTGAGCTCGCTGTCGACCATGGAGTCGAGCGCGGCCAGAAGCCTCTGGCGCTCGGAGTCGTCGAGGGCGTTCGGCTCGCGCCGCCGCCTCTTCGGCGCCTTGAGCGACTTCGTGAAGGGGCTCTTGGCGAGCGCCCCGGTCTCCACGGCGTAGGACAGGGCCTGCTTGAGCAGCCGATGGTCCTTGGCAACTGAGTCCGGGCACAGCCCGTCCTCCGTGAGGAGTCTTCTCTGCATCGAGACGATCATGTCGGCGGTGATGTCGTCGATCCTGACGTCCCCGAGGTACCTGCAGATGTGCGCTGCCGAGGAACGGTACCCCGCCGCGGTCGTCCTCTCGATCTGCCCGGAGCCCTCGATACCCGAGATGTACTTCTCGAGGAACCTCTCCAAGACGGCCTCGTCCTCGTCCATGACGAGCAGCACGCGGAACTTTGCCAGCTCCGCCTCCTCCTCGAGCCTCCTATGAAGCTGGGTCGCCTTCTTGTTCGCGTCCCTCTTCGACGTCGCCTCGAAGTTCCTGGAGAGGGTCCTCCACTTGTCGCCCTCCTTGTACCTGAAGCGGGCCTGCCAGTGTCCGCCGCCACGGTCCCTCACGGAGGGGTTCGAGTACTTCATAGGCTTCATGGGCTGCGTCCTTCCGTCGGTTCGGGCGTTTGGGAGTGGCCACAAAACTTTGCTCTGGGTGGCCACAAGGAGGCCACAAACACCCTCCTAGTGATGGAAGCGACAATACCCGACGGAATCGGTCGATGATGACAAAACTGCAGGTCAAATACCGAAAAGTGACTTGACGGCCAGAACGGTAAAGCCTATCTTTGAGCGCTGGAACTTTTTCGGGACCGAGAGGTCGCTGGTTCAAATCCAGTCAACCCGACCATCAAAAACAAAGGTCAGGGGCATCGCGCCTCTGGCCTTTTCTCGTTTACACACTACATGCGAGCAATCTACACACTACTGGCCGCCGGCTGACGGCTGCTTGTCGCCGGTATGGCGTGACGTGATGGGGACCTTGCGATGGGTTGCAGCTGGCCCTAATCACAGGTTATTTGCGTTAGAGGGAAGCCCACTGTTCTAATCACAGATTAACGGCCTTAATCTGTGATTAGAACAACAAGCGTTACTCTAACGCCAATAACCTGTGATTAGGGCGGTGAGCTTCCCCCTAACGCCAAAAGCCCGTGATTTTCGTGCCGCTCGGGGCCGGCATGTGTGCACCGCTGGTCAAGGGAATGGTCTAACGCGACAGGGGGCTATAACCGGCGGTGGCCGATCCTTGGTCCGATCCTTGGTCCGCAATGAGGTCGCGGGATGTGAAGATCGCGATGCGTGGGGGATAATGAGCGTACACGTCTCCAGCCCACCGATGAGCCATTTATTGAGGCTCATCGCGTAGGCCCATCCCGTAGGAAGGCCGACATGATTCAAGACATCGCGCCGCATCACCTTTCGAACGAGTACCGCCCCGACGCCACTCCCGCGGCTGGCGACCCCGTGCTCTTCGTCCGCGGGCAGGAGCTTGCCGTGCGACGCGTGGAGGAGCCGCTTCCCAGCTTTGCGTTCCCGCGCGTGGGCACCGACGTCGTCGTGCGTGACGCGCCTGCCGGTGGGGTGGTGGCTTCGACCGGCAACGTCGCGACCGAGGTGTCGCCCGCCTCTGGCGACGTGGCGCCGGACGAGCTGACCTATCTCTTCTCGCTTGGGGACGCGTCCGTCTGGCTTGCGCCCGACCGCGGCGCCGCGGAGCCGCCCGACGGCTTCGAGCTGGTGCACAACCGGGCGCTTCGCATGGAGCGTCGCGGCACGCGCGAGCTGATGTACCTTGCCTACACCGCGGTTCACCTTGCCGGCTGGTATGCGTCGAACCGCTTCTGCGGCGTCTGCGGAGCGCCGACAGAGCGCCACGAGAGCCTGCGCGCGCTGCGGTGTCCCACCTGCGGAAACCTCGTCTTCCCGCGGCTCAACCCCGCGGTCATCGTCTGCGTGCGCGACCCCGCGCGCGAGAAGATCGTGATCACGCGCTACGCCGCCGGCCGATACGCGCCCATCGACGCGCTGGTGGCGGGCTTCGTCGAGATCGGCGAGACCATCGAGGAGTGCGTCCACCGAGAGGTGCGCGAGGAGCTGGGCCTTGAGGTGAAGAACGTCACGTACTACAAGTCGCAGCCGTGGGGCGTGGCGGGCGACATCCTCTCGGGGTACTGGTGCGACGTGGACGGCGACCCCACTCTGCACATGGATGCCAGCGAGCTGGGCCGCGCCGCCTGGGTGGGGCCGGACGAGATACCCGGCCAGCCCGACGACCTCAGCCTCACCAACGAGATGATGTGCCTCTGGCGCGATGCGCATCGCAGGCCCTAGCATTGGCTTGCGGAGCAGGCTGTGGTGGGCGGCCGCGTCGCCTGCCCATGTACCCTGTGCGTCTTGGGTTGCACGATGACCGTACGATGCCTTTCGTGAGAGGCGTTTGCCAGAAGAGGCGCCGTGCCCTGTGGGACACTGCCGCCTGTCGTCGTGCCAGCTAGAGCCGGCGGCACTTCTTGAAGACGCGCTTCAACTTGGCCTGCCGCCCGTCCTTGCGGCGGCAACGTGTGCAGGGAGTGTGCGAGGGAATCCTGCGCGAATATAAAGAGGTTCTCGGTGGTATCCTCTCTACGCTGAAACTTTTGCGCCGCGCGCCACGGGCGTCGCGGCATCCTGAGGAGAACAACATGCGTGACAAGCTAGAGAAGCTCATCGCCGCGTACGAGGAGCTCGAGAAGAAGATGGTCGACCCGGCCGTCGTCTCCGATCCCAAGGAGTACGCGCGTATCGCCAAGGAGCATGCCAGCCAGGCGGAGCTCGTGGAGAAGGCCCGTGAGTACGTCCAGGCGCTCGATGACATCGAGGCCGCAAAGGAGATGCTCCACGAGGCGGATGCCGAAGAGAAGGAGATGCTCCAGGAGGACATCTCCGCCAACGAGGAGAAGCTCCCCGCCCTCGAGGACGAGATCAAGGTCATGCTCATCCCCGGCGACCCCAACGACGAGAAGGACACCATCGTCGAGATCCGCGCCGGCGTCGGTGGCGACGAAGCCGCCATCTTCGCGGGCGACCTCTTCAACATGTACGAGCGCTTTGCAAGCTCCCGCAAGTGGAAGGTCGAGGTCCTCTCCTCGAGCCCGAGCGAGGCCGGCGGCTTCAAGACCATCGAGTTCAAGGTCTCGGGCGACAAGGTCTACTCCGTCATGAAGTACGAGAGCGGCGTGCATCGCGTGCAGCGCGTCCCCAAGACCGAGAGCCAGGGTCGCATCCAGACCTCTACGGCTACGGTCGCCGTCCTCCCCGAGGCCGACGACATCGACATCCAGATCAACCAGGAGGACCTCCGCATCGACACCTACTGCGCCTCTGGCCCCGGCGGCCAGGGCGTCAACACGACCTACTCGGCCGTGCGCATCACGCACCTTCCCACCAACACCGTCGTGCAGTCGCAGGACCAGCGTTCGCAGATCCAGAACCGCGAGGTCTGCATGCAGATGCTGCGCGCCCGCCTCTACGAGATGGAGCTCGAGCGACAGCAGGCCGAGCAGGGCGCGGCGCGCCTCTCGCAAATCGGCCACGGCAACCGTTCCGAGAAGATCCGCACCTACAACCAGCCACAGGATCGCGTGACCGATCACCGCATCGGCTTCAACGGCACCTACAACGGCGTTCTTCTCGGCGATACGCTCCCCTCCGTTATCGACGCCCTCGCGGCGGCCGAGCGCGCGGAGAAGCTCGCGCAGGCGGTCTAGTTTGCCGAGTGGCCCGCGTTGTCACATATGACCGAGACGTGCGTGGCCCGATCGCCGCGGTATTGCGGATGACTGCCTCGACGTGTGGGAAAGCACGGACGGGCATGCGGGCATGATTCGAACCCGAGTCGGCGCTGGCTTTGGCCCGCGTCGACTTTTTTCCAGGGCGCTTGCGAGCGCCGCGTCATGAAAGGGGCAAACATGGCAGATGAGGTGTGGACGGTCAAGCGCATGCTCGACTGGACCTGCGGCTACCTCGAGCGCAAGGGCGACGAGCGACCGCGCCTCTCGGCTGAGTGGCTTCTCTCCTCCGTCACGGGGCTCTCGCGCGTGGGGATATACACGAACTTCGATCGCCCACTCTCATCTGACGAACTCGCGCTGATGCACGACGCGGTCATCAGAAGGGGCAGGGGGGAGCCCCTGCAGTACGTTTCGGGCGAGATGCCCTTTCGTCACATCGTCCTGCGCTGCGAGGAGGGCGTGCTTATCCCTCGTCCCGAGACGGAGGTGCTCGTGGATGCCGCTCTCGAGGGTGTCGACGCGTCCGTGCGCGCCGGTCATGCGGCCCGTGTCCTCGAGGTGGGTTGCGGCACCGGCTGCATCGCCTGCTCCGTTGCCTCGGAGCGCCCCGGCACGCACGTCGTCGCGACCGACGTCTCGCCGGCCGCCGTCTCGCTCGCCTCGCGAAATCGCGAAGCCCTCGGCCTCGTGGGAGAGGTCGACGTGATTGAGTGCGACCTCGCCGATGGGGTTGACGAGCGCCTGATGGGGTCTTTCGATGTCTTGGTCTCGAATCCGCCCTACATCCCCTCCGACGTGGTTCCCACGCTTCCCGGTGAGGTGAGGTGCTTTGAGCCGCATCTCGCGCTCGATGGCGGTTCGGACGGCCTTGACGTCTTTCGTCGTCTGCTCGAGCTGGCGCCTCGGGCCCTTCGTCCGGGCGGCATGCTCGCCGTAGAGCTTTTCGAGACGAACGTTGGAACGGCGGCCGAGCTCTGTCGCAATCAGGGCGGCTGGGTATCGGTCGAGGTTCGGGAAGACCTGACCCATCGCCCCCGCGTGCTCGTGGCCGTTCGGGAGGGCTCTCTCGTCAACCCCCTCTCGGAGGTGCGTGAGCTCGAGCTGGCCCGCATGGAGAAGGTTGTCACGGTTGACCAAGACGATCCTGCAGAGGACGTCGTCAGGCGTGCCGCTCGTGCGCTCGAGCGCGGGGGCGTCATCGTCGTCCCCACCGACTCGGTCTACGGCATCGGCTGCGCTGCGACGCCAGCAAACCCCGGGCATGCGCGTACCTTCCAGATCAAGGAGCGCGACCGTCGCCAGACGCTGCCCTGGCTGATCGCGGACCATCAGGATCTTGCTCGCTTTGGCGCGAACGTTCCCGTCTGGGCGTATCGCCTTGCCGAACAGTGCTGGCCCGGTGCCCTCACTCTCGTAGTCCGGGCGAGCGAGGCGGTCCCCGTCGAGTACGTGCTTCCCGATGCGGGCACTATCGCATTGCGCCTGCCGGATTCGAACCTGGTGCGCGCTCTGGCCCGCTCGGTGGGCTGTCCGCTTGCCATAACGAGCGCCAATGTGCACGGCGAGGCCGCTGCGACTGAGGGGTCGGGGGTGGACTCGCGCCTGGTGCTTCTTGCCGACCTCGTTCTCGACGGAGGCCCCGCTCCTCTCGCCGTGAGCTCGACTATTGTCGATTGCACCGGTGAGGAGCCCGTCATTCTCCGCGAGGGAGCCATTTCCGCAGACGAGATTCGCGCACTCGCAAGGGGAGAGTAGGTCAGAGGGGGAGGGAGTGGGCCCACCCCCTTGCTGATCGAGACCCTGTCGCGCTTTGGCCCCGCTGTATAGCGACAGCCTGCGTATGATACGAGCTGCGGACGTTCGGCCCCGTCTGCGTCCGGCCCTATCCTGGCGCGTCAGGGTATGGCAGAAACCATCACGCAAATCGGGCGCCGTGGCACGGGCCATCTCGCAAATCGGACGCCATGGCAGAAACCATCTCGCAAATCGGGCGGCATGGCAGAAAAGGGGCCTCCCATCTCAGGAATCCGGCGCCATGGCACAAACCATCACGCAAATCGGGTTGTGTGCCGAAAGCTGGTGTCACCAATCCCGACCGCGAGCGGCAGGCCTGGCGCCTGCCCGAGCGGGCGGGACGTCGCCCGGAACCGGTACCATGCTACACCATCACGCCGCCCCC
>JAGAWD010000221.1 GCA_017941585.1 Olsenella sp.
ATGGAAAGAGCCGGGCAAAAACTCTGTATTGAAACGATGGTTTGCCCAGTTGCCACTCAAAGATTATGCATAACAAAAATGCAACTTACCGTACGGGCCGGATTTTGCGTCGCACGAAGACGAGTTTCATGTACGAGCAGCCTCATTGCGTCGCACGAACGCGAGTTTCATGCAAGCGGCCACCCCGAACGAGACAACCAGGGGGGCGCTCACGCCTCGCGCGAAAGAAAGGCATCAAGCGCTCCCAGCCCCGCATCGAGACGCTCTCGATAGAAGCTCATGTGGCTGCCCGGTCCGACGACATACTCCACCTCGCAGCCATGATCTCGCAGAATCTGGGCACACTGTCCCATGTCGTCCTGCACACCCTGCAGGATCTTCGGCGCGGCCCGCTTCTCCTTCGAGCCAATGGAGAGAAACGCAAACCTCCCCGCCCCATCGAAATCGAGGGCGCGCAGATAGTCCACCCACCCCTCGTACCATACCGACCCCGACAGACATGCACAGGCATCGAAGACCTCAGTGCGTGCAAACGCATATAGGACAAAAAGGCCGCCGAGCGAGTAGCCGCAGATTGCCCGGCGACGAGGCGATAAACCCTTCTCCCGCTCGATCGCGGGAATCGCCTCGCGGCAGAGCTCCGCAAGCGTGGTGGAGGCCTTCCCCCCAAAGTCCGGCTCCTCGCGATAGAGGCCCCGCGCGGGCCAGGGCGTCAGGCTGTCGCCCCACGAGCGGACGGGCAGCCTGACGACCGCAGACGCTCTGCCACCGGCGGCCGGCGCAAGGTCAAAGGGGTGCTCCGGCGAGTCGATGACGTAGATGACGGGCGCGAGAGCGCCGGCAGTACCGGCGAATGCCTCGCACGATTCCTCGTCGACATATCTCACGCGCGACCCCCTAGCCATGCGCGCGACGGATGCACGTGGGGAGCACGACGGCAAGCCACGCCCCGCGTCGGCGCTACATCAGTGCCTTGCCGGCGTCCCAGGCGCCGCCAACTTCCTTGCCGACCACACGGTAGATGCGGCGCGTGGAGTCGTAGACGATGGGGCGCATCCTGGCAAAGTCCACGCGGCCCTCGTCGTCGAGCACAGACTCGTCCACGCGCGTGTTCACCACCTCGCCCACGATGCGCGCACCATGCTCGTCGCCGGCAATGCTCGTGACCTTGCATTCCATGGTGAGCGGGAACTCCTCTATCACGGGCGCGTCCACGAACTCCGACTTCGCAAACGTGAGCCCGGAGGCCTCGGCCTTGTTGGTCTTGCGTCCCGTGGCGATGCCAAAGTAGTCGGCCTCGGCGACGTGCGCCGCGTCTGCCGGCGCCACGGTAAAGGCCCCACGCGCGATGATGTTCTCTGTCGTCTTGTGGTCGCCGATGTTGACGCACACCTCGTGACGGCTGCACTCGCCCGCCCACGCCACATTCATCGCGTTGGGGGTGCCGTCCTCACCGTAGCTCGCCACGATGAACACCGACTGCGGGAACAGCTCGCCCGCGCTGCCAAGGTTCTTCTTCGCCATACCACCCGTCCTTTCGATAGAGCCTCGCTTCCGCACGCGCCGCACCTGCGCCAACGTGGTGATCGGCGCATGCCACAGGCACAGTATGCCCCTCCCGAATAGTCCGTGACGGCCTTCATCCGCAAACGGCTAGACGCCCCTTGATGTCACTCGGTGCGTTGTTATCGAGTGGCTCGACGCTTTGTCGCCTGGTCGGTCGACAAAGCCTTGTCGAGGCGCATCGGGCCACGTGCCAGCCGATGCGCGCTATCGCACCTGAGCTATTCCCAGGCTCTCGCGCTCGCGCCGCATCTGCTCGGCCTCGGCCTGGCTGAACTCGAACTCGGCCTCGCTCCAGTCCCACATGGCCTGGAGCAGCGGCTTGAAGCTGAGCCCGCGGCGCGTGAGCCGGTACTCCACGCGGGGCGGCACCTCCCCGAAGTCGACCCGCTCGAGGAATCCGTCGGCCACGAGCTCCTTGAGCTGCTTCGAGAGCGTCGACTCCGAGACGTTGCGAAGGCAGCGCCTCAGCTCCCCGAAGTGCCGCACGTCCTCGAGGGCGACGTAGAACAGGATCTCTATCTTCCACTTGCCGCCGATGACGCTTATCCGAATCAATGATGACATCATAAAGGTCAAGGGATATCCTAATTTAGTATTAAATTTCCAAACGGTGCGCAACAATTAGTACACGGAGTGATTCCATGGCCTTCATAGACGTAGTCGAGTGGTCCCCAGACGGAACTGATCTGTACGCTTGGAAGTACCCCGAATCAAACCTCAGCACTGCAACCCAACTCATCGTGCACGAATCGCAAGAGGCCGTACTCTTCTCGAAGGGCAGGATGATAGGAAAGTTCGGTCCGGGCAAGCACCAACTCACGACCGAGAACCTGCCGCTTCTTCGTAACCTGTACGGCATCCCCTTCGGCGGACGCAACCCATTTCTGACAGAGGTCTGGTTCGTCAACAAGACCATGCGCCTCGACATCGACTGGCGCACAACGTCCATGCGCCTCATGGATCCAGAGTACGGCGCGATGGTCCCCCTAGTAGCTACTGGAAGGTATGGCGTACAGGTACAGGACGCAGAGCGCTTTCTCCTCAAACTCATCGGAACTATGCACGAGTTCACCTCCTCAAACCTCACGGACCAGTTCATGGGGCCGCTGTCTGCCAAGACGAACAGTGCAGTCGTCTCGTACATGAGCGCAAACCGTGTGGGGATAACGCGAATTGCGGCACACCTCGAACAACTCGGCAACTTCATCAGACAGTCCATGGACAGTTTCTGGTCGGGCTACGGGCTGAAGTTGGTCGGATTCTATGTCACCTCCATTGACGTTGACACCACCACTCCCGAAGGCCAGAAGATCTCCGAGGCAATCTCCGACCGCAGCGCGCAGAACATCGCAGGTTACACCTGGCAACAGCGACAGACCTTCGACGTCGCAAGTGAGGCCATGAGCGGCGGAAGCGACATGGGAATCCTTGGCATGGCAATGATGACGGGAATGCTCACTCAGGGCACGAACGGCCTCGGACAGGGAATTCTGCAGCAGCCAGACCGCTCTGGCTTCAATACGGCACCGGCGCCAGCAAACAATCCGGAGGAGCAACTAACGCCGGGCTCAGCAGGTGGCGCACAGCGAGCAAACACAAAGGTGTTCTGTGCAAACTGTGGCAAACCCTACGCCTCCAGCTGCCGCTTCTGCCCTCACTGCGGGCACGAATACAACCCTTGTCCCATATGCGGAGCGGATAACGAGCGAGAAACACATCGATGCGCCACCTGCGGCGCCGAGCTCCAAAACGTGGCCGCATCCATCGGAGCTGACACAACTTGCCAACGATGCGGAACCATCGTGCAGCCGGGAACGAAGTTCTGCCCACAATGCGGCACCCGCATCAACTAGCTTTCGGGGGATTGGAGCAGACAGTGCAAGAGAGACATCACGCAAAGAACGACAGAGGCTTCTCGGTCATTGCCTTCCTGCTGTTTGTGGCGGGGCTTGGCGTGCTCGCGCTCGCCCTCTACCTCCTGATTCCCTTCTCTCATGCGAACGCCTTTGCTGCAGCCTTCACTGTCGTGGACCTGATCGTTTTGTATCTCCTGCTCTTCGGTCCCGCGCTCATCGGAGATCGCATATCAGCTCTTACAGGCGGCCGCATCGTTTCGCTTGGCGTCTATTGGTATGCGGCGGGCGTCTACGCCCTCCTCACGATAGGAATCGTCGTCTGCGTCAACGTGATGCCGAGGGTGCCCATCGAACCGTTTATCGTCCTACAACTCGTAGCTCTGCTCGGCGTTCTGTTCGCTGCATACATGGGCGACGTCGCGCATGGCCACACCATTGCCGTGGAACGGGACGAGAAGGCCGCGCTGTCCAACATCGAGAGCCTGCGCGCCTCTTCGAGCCAGCTCACCATAACCATACGGCACCTCGACACTTCGAGCATTCCCGCGTGGGATGATCTTGTGCAGATGACCGAGCGCATCGCGGAGGACCTCCGCTACCTCACCCCATCCCAAGATCTTAGCGCATCCATACTGGAGGATAGAATCATGAGCAACCTCTCGTCTATCTCCGCCAACGTCAGCTCCCGCAGCGCGACAGCCCAGACTGCCGAAGCAAGCTGCAACGTCGCGCGCGAAACAATCAGACTCATCGAGCAGCGAAAGACCATGCGA
This sequence comes from Olsenella sp., assembly GCA_017941585.1. Classification (GTDB taxonomy): domain Bacteria; phylum Actinomycetota; class Coriobacteriia; order Coriobacteriales; family Atopobiaceae; genus Olsenella_J. The sequence continues at coordinate 4,196 of JAGAWD010000221.1, forward strand.
GCATAGTTCCGCTCTAACCGTCCAACACATGCAAGGAGGATGAAATGACCGGTAAGGTCTTTTCAGAGTCGACCGACGTCTATCAGGACCAGGCCCAAGTCCTGTTTGACTACTACCGCAAGGCCGCCGAGCAAATCGTCTCAGAAGAGCAGAAGATTGAGGTTCAGATAGAGTCCCTCAACGAGCAGAAAACGGACGCAGACGCACGCGCCGCCAAGGCCCACAACATGTTCCTTGCCTGGATCGTTGCAGGAGCGATCGCACTTGTGGTGTCATTTGCTCTTGTTGTATCCACGAGAACCTATGTCGTTCTGCTCCTCATCATCCCCTGCGCCGCGCTCGCCTATAAACAACACGGAGCTATAAAACAGGCAGAGGCTGAGGCGGCGCAATGCTCTCAGAGCATCACGGAGCAAGAAGCGGCAAAGCACGGGATTCGCCGCGACTACCGCGTAAAGAAAATCGGCATCGCCTACATCCCCGTCGCGCAGCGCATCCCCTCAGGAGGGAAGAGCTTCGTCGTCGACTACACCGGCGAGCAGCCCGACACCGAGTTCTCGCTCACCCTCCTGAACCAACCAGCCGAGCTTGGAGAGGCGATAGAGGGACTTCGCGAGCACCTTGAGGAGCTGCCAGCGGTCGAGTCCAATGAGGAGACGGAAGAGGTGGATACCTCGGACTACTCAACATCTATCCAAGACGTGACGCTGCACGACTACACAGGCACTATCGACAGACAGGTCCGAAACATTCACTACCTCATTGGAGACAAGCGGGATGTCTCGGTAAGCGTTCCCGCAATACCCCCCTCGAGCGACCGATACAAGTTCCTCGAAGAGTACGCTACGAGCGATACCTCGCGCTATCCTATCGTCCCCGTCTTTGACACCACCTCTCTCCAGCAGAAGGTGAAAGAGTTCTCCGACCTCGGCGAGCTCAATCAGCAGGCGACCGAGGACGGCAGCGGAAACGTGACCTTCTTTACTGACGTGATGCGTCGGCTCGCCCAGTCCGTGGACTTGCTCTCGCGATCTAGGACAGCAAGCGTCTCGAAGCTGAACAACTACACCTCAGGCATCTTCTGCAACGTGCTAAAGGCATCGTTCGACCAGTACTCCCCCACACTCGAAGCAGAGGAGATAGAACGCATCCGCACTGCCACGTTTGACTTCTCCGATGAGGCGGGCAACTACAAGCCGTTTGCGCTCAAGGAGAGTTCGCGCGTACGCTACGATATCCCAGCGGGAACGTGGGTCGCCGATAACGGGACACGAACAGCGATGCCGTTCGGCATGCATCAGGTGGATGCCGAGGTCCTCATGCCCCTAATCAATAACCTCATGCAGGAGAACCGCAAGGAGCGGATGCGCGTCTACAACGACATCCAAGATCAGAAGAACGACTACCTCAACCAGTGGCACCGTGAGACCAATGACTTCTTCGGCAGGAACCGTGCAGAGGCCAACTCCCTGATTCAGCGCATGAACGAGACGTACGCCCAGTACGTCGAGAGCGAGACCAACTACCGCACGCAGAGTGAGACCTTCAAGGCTATGAAAGCCTCAGGGAGTTTGAAGGACAGCGAGGTCTCCGAGGCCAAGAATCAGGCTGAGGTTATCGCTGGTTTCCAGACCCAAGCGAACCAAGCTCGCTCCGCCCAGGAGGCCTTCACAGACTTTATGGACAAAATCAGGAGCGACATCGACAAAAGTGCCGAGCAATTCAGTCGCATCGAGTACTACGAGGCTTCGCTGCGTGATTCGCAGGCACGAGATATCGCGCGGGCGGCCGCGAGTGTCCGCGACCTCGAACCACGCAGACGCGGGCTTGCGCAAGTTAGCGCTTACCTAGCCGAGAATGGCAGTGTTCCCCCCGAGCCAACGGTATCAGAGAAGTTAGACGAGGACTTCGCGATCAACCTGAGCAGCCTCGCAGAGAACGAAATCTCGGCCCTCTACGATGGGCAGGCAACTGGCGAGAGCATCTCAAGGCGGGAGGAGGACGAGTAATGACGAGTTTCAGCTACACCGTCGACACTGATCCCCTCGCCCACCAAATGGACCGGGTCACTAAGGACGTAGAGGTCGTTGGAGGAGCCGTCACCGCCATGCAGTTGGCCGTTATCGCCTCGGAGCAAGAGGCGTCCGACGCCATCTGCAAGAGCCTCGACGACGGGTTCTACATGCTCGTGCGTTCACGCTTCAGCCAGCGGCTGGCTCAGTTCGCAAACACAATGGGCGTTAGAGTCGGCTCGATGGTAGATACCGCCAACGCCATCAACAGGACCCGCGAGCAAATGAGCGGCGACTTCCATCGAATCAAAAGCCGCTATTGCAAGCTCTTCGACAAACTGGACCGGTCTCTCGAGAAGCGCATCCGAGAGATCGACCGCGATGCCCTAGAGCTCGCACGCAAGCGGTCGGCACTCCTCATCGAGCGCCAGCGTAAAGAGGTGCCCGCCGCGCTCCTCTATTCCACCGACACCCAGAAGGCCGCACTCAAGGTATCCACCGCACGCGTCAAGTCCCGGGTGTCTAGCTCGATATCCAGCCTGTGCTGTGGCGCCCAACGAGTCATCGAGCACAACAACACGATGCACACTGTGCTGGAGCAGAGTTCGACTGCTGAACCACAGGCCGTATGCGTTCCCGTCATATACGCCGCAGAGGAGAGTTCCTCGGCGCCGGGCTCCTTTTTCCTCAACGTCTATGCACCCCAAAGCCTCTCTCCCGACTCCCAGAGCCTAATCACCGCAGGCGTGCGGCGCTCAGGGGAGTCACTCATCAAAACTAGCGCGCGCGAACTTGCCGCCATTCGGACGGCGTACGCCGAAAAGGTAGCCGCGGCACAGCTAGACGCGCGCACTTCAGAGACCATGATGCATCTCTTCAACGCATCGTTTACAGCTAATGGAACTCCAGCAGACACCTCCACGACACGTGATGCCACGGCGACGGGAGGAACGCAATGAGCTATACAAGGCACTATACGGAGACAGTTCCCTACCACGGCACAGTGAGCTACACCTATCCTGCCAGTCAGAGCGGCGGATCAGGAACCGTCTCGTACTCGGGTGTCGTGCCCGTGAACGTCAATATCCACGTGGACACCGTGCTCTTCGATCACAGCGTGGCGGGAACGAGCGCCGCCCTCGGCGGCGTGGCAGGAGCTGTTGCTGCCACCGAAGTTGCACAGGTGGAATCGATACGTGAGGCAGGACGCAAGATTGCCCAAACGGCGACCACGGGCTTCTTCAACGTACTCAAGAGTGAGTTCTCGACGAAGGTGTCCGAATTCAGCAACTCTATGAAGAACCGAGCCGCGCTCCTCGCCGAGCAAGGTGAGGCCATATTCAACGTACACAAGCAGATGGAGTCAGACTATCGGGCAATCAAGGCACGCTACAAGAAGCTCTTCAACGAGCTGGACAGCGAACTCGACCATAGAGTTAAGGAGCTCGACGCGCATGCTTTTAGGCTAAGTGCCTACGCGATGCACAACATCGTAGAAAGGCCTTATACGGAAAACGCCACGAAGGCGCTCATACAGGCATCGGACACCCATACGGTCCCACTCAAGCTGCAGTGCGCAAGCACCAAGCATCGTGCGTCAGACGCCCTCGATCACCTCGGTAACGCGTGCAGGCTCATTAACGACTATCGCAGCTCTGTCAACTACGTCATGGACGATCTCTCCGGTAGCGGCGTCACTTGCCTGCCCGTCGTGTACACGCTCCAGCAAGACTTCGACACCCGTACACAACGAATTGTCGTGCACGGGGAAGCGCTTGCCGAAAATGAGAGGGTCAAGAGACGGGTCATCTCGTTTGTCGCAAAGCGCCCCGAGTCGGAGTGGTCGAAAATCTCGCACGAGAAGGGCAGTGCCCTAGACAACGACTTCCATCACCGCGTCGAGCTCTACCGCAACGACAAGCAGGACTCCGCAGATGGCCCAGACCGCCAGCGCGTGTCACGGCTCATGCTCAGTATGTATTACCAAGGAGAGACGGAGACCGCCTACGCAGACTAGCCCGCGTCCAGACAGCAGGGAGTCAAGATGGCGCAGCGGCAAGAGGAGCACAGCATGAAAGAGCTAAAAGAAATTCAGATAGGGACCGACAACCTCGTCAGGCTCTCTGGGTGCATCGTCAGGGGCGCCATCCTACCAGAGCGCGCCAGCGAACTGTCGCGGTCGATTAGCGTCGAAGGCAACGTCGTCGTGGAGGGCGGTACCTATGCCGAGAGTATCGAGATTGACAACGGTCCGACGGAGTTCAAATCCGCAGTCTATACCAACAAGGAGCTCCACGTGAAGAACACGGCGACTGACACGATCGTGTTCCGCAAAGCAGTTGCAAGCGCAGACACCGTCGCAGCCTTCGTGATGAGCGGTCGGGTGCTGTTCGGAGCGGACATCAACGCCGAGACCGTACGCCTCAAGAACTGCTATGTCGGCGGCAGCATCTACGGGACAAACGTCGAGCTCGAAAACTGCATCGTACTTGGAGGTGTCTTCTCCTCGAAGAGTGCCTCTTTCGCAAACGTCATGGTAGGCACATTCCACGCGCCCGAGGTCAGCCTCTCTGGCATCAACTACCTTCTGTATCCCACGGCCTTCTCCGTAGAGCCAATGTCAGTCGTACCAGGTGCCGAGCTGTACTGTCTGTCCCTCGCAGATCTCGGAGCGCTTTTTAAACACGACGAGCAGGCTGAAGAAAGTGGCAGGATTCGCATGGACTTAACCGCCGACTCCCAGCGCACCGTCCTTCTCGAGGAGGACGGTGCGAGAATCCTCGTCAATAGCTATTCGGTGGCGACAAGAATCCTCGCCTCTGACCTCGCAAGCCCTGATAAACTGGAGAACCACTTCCTCCTCTCTGCCGGAGCCCTTGGGACGCAGCTCCTAAAGACCTACTCTCTCACCACGGCAGACGGCAGAAAGTCCGACGAGCTCACCATCGAGAACATCGCCAATTTCCTGTTCGAGGTCCTCTCGGGCGCCATCGCAGTGCAGGATCTCGATGGGCGCGTGTCATTCAAAGAACTCGAGGAGAAGTTCGGATAGGCGGCATTCCGTAGCCGCACGTACGTAGCCGTGCGAAAGAACATGCCGTCATCTCACACGAAACCGTCATCCGCTACCGCACCTGGGCTATCCCCAGGCTCTCGCGCTCGCGTCGCATCTGCTCGGCCTCGGCCTGGCTGAACTCGAACTCGGCCTCGCTCCAGTCCCACATGGCCTGGAGCAGCGGCTTGAAGCTGAGCCCGCGGCGCGTG
>JAGAWD010000222.1 GCA_017941585.1 Olsenella sp.
TGCCCGGCGTCGCGGGGAGGCGCCGCGCTAGCGGGGTGCGGGCTCGGGCACGAACGCTCTTCCGGAGAAAGCCTTGCGTCCGCCTCGTGCGGGAGCCCCCGCGTCTGGCTCGCGTGCCGCTCTGCTATCCTTGCCCCATGAGGGAGCTGGCGGACATAGACATCATGGGGGACGATCTTCTCGCGCGCCGCATGACGGGGGCGTCGCTTGCGATCCTCTCCCTTGGCATGACGGCATGCGTGCTCGCCTGGGCGGTGGGCGCCGGCGAGGCGGTGGGTCTGGGCTGGTTCGCCCTCCTGGCCCTCGTTGCCCTTGCGTCGTTCGCGACTCACGAACTCGTTCACGCCGTCGCGTTCAAGGCCCTCGGCGGCGCGGACGTTCGCGTCTCCTTCGGCTTCAAGGCGGGCATGCTCTATACGTCCGCGGCGGGCGCCGTCCTTTCCCGCCCGCGCTTCGTCGCCGTGCTCCTCGCTCCGGCGGCCGTGCTGAGCGTGCTGCTGCCCGTCGCCTGCTCCCTTCTCGCCCGCCCCCTGCTGGGATGGGCGGCGTTTGCGATTCACCTCGCGGGGTGCGTGGGAGACCTCGCCATGGTCCGCGAAATCTGCCGCACGCCGGCCTGCACGCACGTGCGCGACACGGAGGATGGCATCGTGCTCCTGGGGGAGTGACCCCTGGGAGTGGGGAGGCGACGGTGCCGCGGCGGGCCCGCGCCGTGAGGACATTGGGGGAGACATGCTGGACTGCAACTACCATACGCACACGACGCTCTGCGACGGGTCCGACTCGCCGGAGGACATGGTGCTCTCGGCCTTGGGCCTGGGGTTCTCCCGCCTGGGCTTCTCGGGGCACATGGACCCGGACATCCACATGGACTGGCCCGCCTACGTGAGGGAGGTATCGCGCATCCGCGAGAAGTACGCCGGAAGGATCGACATCCTCATGGGGGTCGAGCTTGACAACCTGTTCGACCCGTCGTGCTGCCCCGGCGCGGAGTACGTCATCGGGTCGACGCACTTTCTCGACGTCGACTCTCCCGAGCCCCTCGCGGTCGACTACAGCGAGGAGACGATGGCCCGCCTCTGTCGCGAGCACTTTGGCGGCGACTGGCTCGCGCTCTGCCGCGCCTACTATGAGCTCGAGGCCAAGGTGTACGACCGGCTCCGCTGCACGTTCGTGGGCCACTTCGACCTGGTGTGCCGATTCAACGACTCGATGCGCTTCGTGGACGAGACGAGCCGCGCCTACCTCGAGCCCGCCCTCGAGGCCATGGAGTACCTCGCTCGCGAGGAGGGGGTTCCCTTCGAGATAAACTGCGGTGCCGTGAACCGCGGGCGCAAGGCCGAGCTCTATCCGCGAGAGGAGCTCCTGCGCGCCCTGCACGACTTCGGCGGAGAGATCTTCATCAGCTCCGACGCCCACCAGAGGGAGCTTTTGGGCGGGGCGTTCGATGTCGCCGTCGAGCGTGCCGTTGACTGCGGCTTCACCCACGTTAACTACCTTGCGCATGACGGGCATGGGAAGGTGGTGGTCCGCCAGAGGGCGCTCGACGTCCTCTAGCGCCCAGGGTCGCCCGGCCCCTCGCCCTGCCGCGCCCCTGACCACCTCATACGACCGGCGAGCGTCACGGAGGCTGATATGGAGAGCTTTGCAAAGCGGGACGAGAGGGGCGGGGCATCCCTTCTGGGGGAGGCTGCGGCGCTCGGCTGGCTGGCCGCGGCCGAGGCCGCAGGCGGCCTTCGCGTCGCGCGGGTGCTCTCGGCGAGCGCGGTCGAGCTCGTCGAGGAGCGCATAACCGAGACGACGCCCACCGTGCACGCCGCACGGGCGATCGGGGAGGCGCTGGCCCGCACCCACGCCGCGGGCGCCCCGTGGTGGGGCGCGCCGCCTCCCGGCTGGTCGGGCTCCTATCGCATCGGCCGTTCGCTCACGCCCACGCTGGAAAGGGGCGAGGCGCCCGGCTCCTGGGGCTCGTTCTATGCGGAGCATCGCGTCATGTGCTACGTCCGGGGCCTTCGGGACGAGGGCGCGTTCTCCGCCCGCGAGGCTGCCGTGTTCGAGCGCTTGGCGGAAAGGCTCGCCTCCGGCGTCTACGACGCTTCCCAGCCGGCCCTCGTCAGCGCGGCGGGCTTCGACGTCGCCCGCCTGCACGGCGACCTGTGGGCGGGAAACCTCCTTTGGGATGCTGACCCCTCGAACGCCACGGGTGGCGCCCTGATCGACCCCATGGCGTACGGTGGTCATGCGGAGAGCGACCTCGCGATGCTCGCGCTATTCGGCTGTCCGCATCTGGGCGCCATAGTCGACGCCTACGACGCCACGTCGCCTCTGGCCGACGGTTGGCGGGAGCGCGTGGGGCTGCACCAGGTTGCGCCCCTGCTCCTGCACTGCGTGCTCTTTGGCGGCCACTACCTCTCGCAGGCGCTCTCTGTGGCGCGGCGCTACGCGTAGGGTGAGCCGGCGGTCGCCGTTGGTGCCATGCCCCAGGAGTCTGGCGTCCACCGCATCACTTCATCAACTACTATAGGTACGGTGCCGTCTCGCGCCCTTGTGTCCGCTTTGCGGCGGCGGGTGGCGGGCGTGGCGCCTTTGGGGGCACAGTGCGTTCGACGGGGCCTTGTCCTTGTGACGCCCCGGCAACGCGAGGCCCGGGCCTCGAGGTTTTGACGTGGACTGGAGAGAGGGTGTCTATGGGTCGTCGCACGAAGGACAAGGCGGGCCGCAAGAGAATCCGCGACTGGAAGGGGCTTCTGGGCGATGCGGACCTGAGGATGAGGGCCCTGACGTTCCTCTCGATTCTCGTCGTGTCGACGTCTATGACCTTCATGCAGTTGGGTTTCGTCGGCGTCGGCACGGATGGCAATTACATCTGCTATGTCATGTCGCTGCTTGGCCCCATTTCAGTCTGCGCCCTTCTCCTGGGCAAGGGATGGGGCTTTCTCGAGGGACTTCTCTCGGGAATCGTGTTGTTTTTCCACGCGTACCTGCAGCCGCTTGACATCATCGAGAGGTACTTCGTCACGCCGCTCAACTCAATCGTGCTGTATTCGGTTGCCGGCTTCGTGATAGGACTGTTCTTCGCCGTGGCGCTGCGCAACGATCCCGCCCGGAAGCGTAGTGCGGTCTACGCCGCGCTCGTGGGTCTCCTCTCCTCGACGCTCGTGTCCCTCGCATTCATCGTCAACTTCCTCGTTGACATGGTCGCCATCGCGGTCGTGATATCCAACGGGAGAGAGCCCGTCATTCCCCAGAACCTGGTGATGGCGGCCGCGGGCCTGGGCAAAGGCGACGTCCAGCTCTTGTTGGACGCCCTCCTGATGACCGCCCTCTCGTGCGTCACCATCTACGCGGTGAGTTGGTACAGGGAGGTCCGTGGGCACGTCAGCGTGCGCACCACCTTCAGGGTACGCCTGTTCGTCGTCGTGCTTCTCATCTTCATGGTCGTGGAGGCGGCGGGATACTCTGCCATCACCATGCAGTCGGAGGCCTATGCCAACGACCACATGAAGAGGGAGGTAGAATACCTGTGCGACCAGCTGGAGGCGAGGGCCGCCCGCATCGAGGGCGTGGGCAAGATTCCAGAGATGGAAGGCCTTTCCGAGTCCTCGCGCGCGGAACTCCTCAGAACTACTGACTTGGAAAACGTCCTTAAGGGCTTTGACCTCGACGACGGGACGGTCGTCCTGTTCTCTGACGGGAAGGTCGTTCTCTCCGACAACCCCGCCTACGCTGAGGGCGACACGGTCACGGAGCTCTTCGGCGCGATTGACGAGAACATTCTCGAGGAAATGTCTCAGACTGGCGAGATGCGCCAGATGCTCTACGACGTCCATTCCTTCCGGGAGCTGATGAGCAGGGAGGATGGCGCAGAGAGCACCTCGCAGCTCGGCTACATGAAGGTGGGAAAGTCGTCGGGCATGTATGTGATGATGGCCATGCCGTCGTCCATGGTCTTTGCCACGCGCTCGGTCACGATGCTGTGGACGACGATTTCGATGGCCGTGGTGCTCCTCTCCGTCTACGTTCTTGCCGCAAGGCTGCTCAACAGGGTCGTGGTCCAGCCAATCGACCAGACGAACGGCTCGCTGGCGAAGATCACCGAGGGCAATCTGGACGAGTCGGTGGAGGTCAGAGACAACGTCGAGTTCGCCTCCCTCTCCGACGGCATCAACCAGACGGTCGGCGCCCTCAAGGGCTGGATCGCCGAGGCGGAGACGCGCATGGAGCGCGAGCTCGCCACCGCCAAGGCCATCCAGGCAAGCGCGCTTCCGCGGACGTTCCCACCCTTCCCCGAGATCGATAGGTTCGACATCTTCGCGAGCATGGACGCTGCCAAGGAGGTAGGAGGGGACTTCTTCGACTTCTTCCTCATCGACGAGCATACCCTTGGCTTCCTGATTGCCGACGTCTCGGGCAAGGGCGTGCCCGGTGCCCTCTTCATGATGGCCGCCAAGACCGAGATCAACAACTACATGAGCACCGGAATGGAGCTCGCGCAGGCCATTGCGAGCGCCAACGCCCAACTGTGCGCGAACAACGACGCGGGCATGTTCGTCACGGTGTGGGCGGCCACCCTCGACTACGAGTCGGGCGAGCTCACCTACGTGAACGCCGGCCACAACCCGCCGCTTCTGAGGCACGAGGGCGAGTGGGAGTGGCTCAAGGAGAAGGGCGGCCTGTTCCTGGGGACCTTCGACACCGCCAAGTACAAGCAGACCAGGCTCGTTCTCGAGGAGGGAGACGAGCTCCTCCTCTACACCGACGGCGTGAACGAGGCGTTCTCGCCCACGGAGGAGGAGTACGGAAACGACCGCCTCGAGGCATTCCTCGCGGATCACGCCCACATGCACCCGCGCGACCTCGTGAGGTCCCTGCGCGCCGACGTCTCGCGCTGGGCCGACGGCGCCGAGCAGTCCGACGACGTTACGATGCTCGCCCTCGAGTACGGCGTCGCGCCCGAGGTGACGGGCAGCATCACGCTGCCCGCCGTCCTGGAGAACCTGGGGAAGGCGAACGACCTCGTGGTCACGGAGCTTGATCGCCGCCTCTGCCCGGCCGACGTGAAGGGCAGAGTCGAGATAGCGCTCGAGGAGCTGTTCGTGAACGTCTGCCGCTACGCGTACGCCGACCGGGAGCAGGCGGGCTCGGTGAGGGTGAGCTACGTGTACACGGCGAACCCCTCGGCAATCACGATCGAGCTGTGCGACCAGGGTGTCCCCTTCAACCCGCTCACGCGTGAGGACCCGACCATGCCCGGCAGCATACAGGAGGCCAAGATAGGCGGCCTGGGCATCTACATGGTCAAGAAGTCCATGGACGACTTCTCGTACGTGTACGACGGCGAGAGCAACATAGTCGCGTTCCGGAAGGAATGGTAGGGCGCCGCCCGCGCACGAGCGTCTTCTCACCCGGACGCAGGAAGGCATGCATGGAGCACGAGTCTGGACTGACCTCGCGAGAGGTCGAGGAGCTGACGAGGCTGGGCAAGGCGAACCGGCTCCCCTCGAGGTCGAGCGACAGCGTCCTGAGGATCGTCGCCTCCAACGTGTTCACGTACTTCAACGGCATCTTTGCCCTGCTTGCCGTCCTTCTCGTCATGGTCGGCTCGTTCAAGAGCCTCACCTTCCTGCCCGTGATCGTCGCGAACACGATAATCGGCATCGTCCAGCAGCTGCGCTCGAAGAAGGTGCTGGACGAGCTCGCCCTGCTCGACGTGTCGAGCTACGTCGCGCTGCGCGACGGAGGCGAGAAGTCCGTATCGTCCGACGCGCTGGTGCGCGGTGACCTCGTGCGCCTGGAGGGCGGCCAGCAGGTTCCCGCGGACGCGGTTGTCGTATCGGGTGACGCCACCGTCAACGAGTCGCTGCTCACCGGCGAGGCGGACGAGGTGCGGAAGCGGGAGGGCGCCGAACTGAGGTCGGGCAGCTTCCTCGTATCGGGTGCGCTGGTCGCGAGGCTCACGCGGGTCGGGGCAGAGTCATACGCGGCACGCCTCACTGCCAAGGCAAAGGCCGCCAAGGACCGCCAGTCCGAGATGGTGGGCGACATCGAGAGGATAATCCTCGTGGCTGGTGTCCTCGTCGTGCCCGTTGGCGGGCTGCTGCTGTGGCGCTCGGTCGCGCAGAGCGGCTCGGACCTCCGGGAGGCGGTCACCTCCATGGTGGGGGCCGTGATAGGCATGATTCCCGAGGGACTCTACCTGTTGGTCACCATAGCGCTCGCCCTCTCCGCGATGCGCCTTGCCAAGCGCAAGGTCCTGCTGCACGACATGAGAAGCATCGAGACCCTGGCTCGCGTCGACGTCCTCTGTGTGGACAAGACGGGGACCATCACGAGCGAGGACATGGTCGTGCACGAGGTATTCGTGCCGGCGGGCTCCGAGGCAGGGGAGCTAGGCGCGGCCGAAGCGCTTTTGGCATCGTACGTCCGCGCCGTTCCAGACGGCAACTCGACCATGAGGGCGCTGCGTGCGTACCTCCCAGAGTCGGATGCGCTGTCCGGGGACGAGGTGACGCCCTTCAGCTCCAGCCTCAAGTACTCGCAGATAGTCATGGGTTCGCGCACCCTTCGCCTTGGGGCTCCGGAATTCGTCCTGCCGAACGAAAAACTCGAGGCCAACCGCGACGCGCTCGTCTGCCGCGAGGGGGAGGGGATGCGGATTCTCGCCTTTGTCGAAGGCGAGGGGGAGTCGGCGCGCCCGCTTCTGTTCATCTCCCTGCGCAACGAGGTTCGCCCAGATGCGATTCAGACCTTCGCCGATTTCGCAGACAGGGGTGTAGACGTAAAGGTCATCTCGGGCGACAACCCGCTCACCGTCTCGAGCATTGCCCGGGAGGCGGGCATTGCGGGCGCCGACAGGTACGTGGACGCGTCGGAGCTTGTCGACCCCGATGCCCTGCGCGCCGCCGCCCGCGACTACGTGGTCTTCGGCCGAGTGAAGCCCGAGCAGAAGAGGGAGCTTGTCGAGGCTCTCAGGGCCGATGGACTCAAGGTCGCCATGACCGGCGATGGTGTGAACGACATCCTCGCGATGAAGGAGGCGGACTGCTCGATAGCCATGGGCGGCGGAAGCGATGCGGCGAGGCAGGCGGCACAGGTCGTGCTGCTCGACTCCGATTTCTCGCGCATGAACCAGATCGTCTCCGAGGGAAGACGCGACATAAACAACATCACCCGATCGGCCACACTCTTCCTGTACAAGAATATCTTCTCGCTCTCGCTTGCGCTGTTTTCGATTTTCGGGGCGTTCGACTATCCTCTCACGCCCAACCAGGTCTCGCTCATTTCGCTCTTCAACATAGGTTTGCCGGCGTTTCTCCTCGCATTCGAGCCAAACGAGAGGAAGCAGGAGGGCCATTTCATTTCGGAGGCCCTCGCCAAGTCGCTTCCCGCGGCGCTCACTTCGTTCGTTGCGATTGCCGCCATGATGCTCTTTGCTGGGCTATTTGAAATTTCTCCCGCCGACGTGGCGACGGCGAGCACGTATCTCCTGTCGACCGTGGGCTTTCTCATCCTCGTCAACCTCATCTACCCGGCAAATGCATACCGGCTGTTGGTGCTCGCGCTGTGCACCATTGGATTCGTTGCCGGGTGCGGGCTCTTCTGGCAGCTGTTCGACATCTACAACATGTCGATGAGGGGATGGGTACTGTGCGGGGTGTTCGCCTTCGCCGAGGTGGGAGTCATCCAGGTATTCGAGATCGTCGTCCAATGGACCCTCTCGAGGTTTGGGCGCCGGGTCTGATTGCCTACGACGCCTCCGCTTATGCCTCGCTCCCGCCCGCGCTCGTGCCATGGGCGCCTCTCCGGTGGCTCGACCAGTTCGTCTGCCTACGAACCAGTCCTCCCGCCTGGTGGATTAGGAGCGCAGCGACAGGTAGCGCTCTGTTTTGGCAAACAGCTCCTCGAGACTGAAGTATCCGCGCGCCTCAAGATGGCGCCTCCCGTCTATGTAAAGGAAGATGGTGGGAACGCCAAGCACGCCATGCTGCGCCGACACCCTCGGATAGCGGTCTATGTCCACGTACAGCGCATCTACCTCGGGATGTGCTGGGTGCCAGGCATCGATCTTGGCCCGTATAGCATGGCAGGGGGCGCATCCGTCTGAGCCGAATTGGACGAGCGCGAAGGGGGCTCGCTCAATAGTCCTCTCAAGATCCTCGTCGGAAACCAAGTCTCTCATTGCTTCTCGCATATCCTTTCTTGGCGTGGTGATGCGCCGCCGCCTCCAAAGCATCCTGGTTGCAGAAGAGGACGACTCCATTAGACCATATGCCTTGAGCCGTCAGCGGCGAAAAACATGTCGTGGTCCGAGGTCCATGGGGCAGGGGGCGGGCTCGATGCGCCCCGCAACGCCGAGGTGACACGATGAGGCGCCCCTCCATCACGCAAATCGGGCGCTATGGCAGAAACGCCCCCTCGCCATCTCGCAAATCCGATGGAATGGCAGAATCGCACCCCTCCATCTCGCAAATCCGACGCCGTGGCAGAAACGGGGGCCCGAAATCTCGCAAATCGGACGCCATGGCACCATTTCGCCCGATTTGCGTGATGGTTTGTGCCATGGCGTCGGATTCCTGAGATGGGAGGCCCCTTTTCTGCCATCCCGCCCGATCTGCGAGATGGTCCGTGCCACGGCGCCCGATCTGCGAGATGGTCCGTGCCACGGCGCCCGATCTGCGAGATGGCCTGTGCCATCCTTCCCGATTTGCGTGATGGCCTGTGCCACGGCGCCCGATTTGCGTGATGGTTTGTGCCATGGCGTCGGATTCCTGAGATGGGAGGCCCCTTTTCTGCCATCCCGCCCGATTTGCGTGATGGTTTGTGCCA
>JAGAWD010000223.1 GCA_017941585.1 Olsenella sp.
CACGGGAGTCGGTCGATCGTAGCCCATGCGCTTGACGGCAGCGAGCGCCTTACCAGACAAGCCCAGGTCGTTGAATGATGTCATAGGTGACTCTTTTCCGCGGCGTTTCACCGCACAATAAAAACGCCGTCCCTCGGACGGCGTGATGTTCGTGGTGCCCCCAACGGGAATCGAACCCGTGTCTCAGCCTTGAAAGGGCCGCGTCCTGACCTCTAGACTATGGGGACAATCTCATAAATAGCCTGAACATTATTACAAACCCGTTGGAGGAATGCAAGATTAACTTTTCAGACTGTGCGGGATTCATATTAAAGCCTGAAAAAGTGCCGAAACGTGGACGTCCCATGGGGCTATTGGTTAACAGATGTACCCGCAATTGTGCACTAAGTCGCTCATCGACGACATTTCTTCTTATTGATCATCAGAATTATTGACTATGATTCAATTAATCTGTTTAACCACGTCAAATATTGTTTTAATGATAGCATTTTCATAGGGGAACGGAATCGCGTGGAATCGTATTTTGGTCATCGAAACAATCGCGCCGTTCCCCTATGGAAATCAATGCCCTATCGATTGAGCGTCTGGTACACCTCAGTGACCTGAAGTTCGTATTGCTTGCGCGACCCCTTGACGACCGTGTCGAGTATGAGACCGCAGACGAGCGAGAGCAGGCCCGAGCCCACGAGCGCAACAGCGAGTATCGCCGTCGGCAGACGATCGACCAGGCCCGTGCGCGCGAAGTCGACGACGACTGGCACGCCGGCGACGAGGCCAAGCGCCACGAGCAGCAGGGCGATCCAGCCGAACAGGGCCATGGGTTTGTAGTCCTTGAACAGCGACATGATCATCTTGAGCACCTTGTAGCCGTCCGAGAACGTCGAGAGCTTCGACTCGGAGCCCTCGGGACGGTCGCGGTAGTCGATGGGCACCTCGGCGATGCGCCACGCCTTGTCGACCGCATGGATCGACAGCTCGGTCTCTATCTCGAAGCCCGGGGAGAGCACCGGCATGGTCTTCGCGAACACGCGGTTGAACGAGCGGTAGCCGGTCATGACGTCTGAGAACTCGAAGCCGTAGATGCGCTTGATGAGCCAGCGCACGAGGTTGTTGCCGAACCCGTGGAAGGCCCGGTCGTTCTCGTCGCCGTACGAGCCGTTCGAGAGCCGGTCGCCGACCACCATGTCGGCCTCGCCTTCCATGAGCGGGCGCAGCAGGTCGGCCGCGGACTCCGCCGGGTAGGTGTCGTCGCCGTCGACCATGACGTAGTAGTCGGCGTCTATCTCGCGCACCATCGAGCGCACGACGCGCCCCTTGCCCTGGCGGGACTCGCGGCGCACCACCGCCCCGTGCTCGTGCGCGATGTCAGCCGTGCCGTCGGTCGAGTTGTTGTCGTAGACGTAGACGACCGCGTCCGGCAGGCAGCGGCGGAAGTCGTCGACCACCTTCGCGATGGTGACTGCCTCGTTATAGCACGGGATGAGCACTGCCACGGTCCCGTAGCTTGCGGTTGAAAACGGCGTTGCGGTCTGATCCATTAGTCCCCTCCATGAACTCGGAGGCATATTCTAGAACAATAGAAAAGCCCCCGAAGGGGCTTTTCGACTAATAAACGATATCTCTACCGAGCGTTGCGCGATTAAGCGGCGAGAGCCTGACGGGCGATCTCGACGAGCTGCGCGAAAGCAGCCGGGTCGTTGATAGCCATGTCGGACAGGACCTTGCGGTCGAGCTCGACACCAGCCTTCTTGAGGCCGTTCATGAACACGGAGTAGGACATGCCGTTCTGACGGGCGCCGGCGTTGATGCGGGCGATCCAGAGCTTGCGGATCTCGCGCTTCTTGTTGCGGCGATCGCGATACTGGTACTGGAGCGAATGGTAGACCTGCTCCTTGGCCTTGGTGTACGTACGGGACTTGGCACCATAGTAGCCCTTCGCGCGACCGAGGATGGTGCGGCGCTTCTTGCGGGCGTTGACGGAACGCTTAACACGAGCCATGACGATTCTCCTTTATCTATCGAAGCAACCAAGCGGCAACTTCGGGAACTTACATTAACGAAGGCCCAGGTTGCGGGCGATGACCCTCTTGTCGGCCTCGGCAACCACGGTCTCCTTGCGGAAGTTGCGCTTGCGCTTGGGGCTCTTCTTGGTGAGGATGTGGCTCTTGTAGCCCTTGGCGCGCATGATCTTGCCAGAACCGGTCACGCGGAAACGCTTGGCGGAACCGCGATGCGTCTTCATCTTCGGCATTATTCGTCCTTTCCTTATTCGGCAGCCTCGTTGGCGGCCTTTTCCTTCTTTTTCTTGGCGCTCGCAGGCAGCGGGGCGATGAGCATGTGCATGTTTCGCCCTTCCATCTTCGGCGCGCTCTCGATGACTGCCACGTCCTTCAGGTCGTCGGCGAGACGCTCGAGAATTGACAAACCCTGGTCGGGGTGCGACATCTCGCGGCCCCTGAACATAATAGTGATCTTGACCTTGTTGCCCTGGTCGAGGAAGCGCAAGACGTGCTTCTTCTTCGTGGTGTAGTCGCCCACGTCGATTTTCGGGCGGAACTTCATTTCCTTGGTCTCGATCTTGCTTTGGTTCTTGCGCGCTTGCTTGGCCTTGATCGCCTGATCGTACTTGTATTTGCCGTAGTCCATGATGCGGCAAACGGGCGGATCGGCATTGGGAGCGATTTCGACCAGGTCGTAGCCCTCATCTTCGGCGATGCGACGAGCCTGGACCGTCGGGTAAATGCCCATCTGGTTGCCGTCGTAGCCGATCAGCCGGCACTCGCGCACGGTGATCTGTTCGTTGAGCCTAGGCTCCTGAGCAGCTATCGTGCTCACCTACTTTCTACTTGCTCTCTTGCGCTTACGCGCTTCCAATAAAAAAACCCG
>JAGAWD010000224.1 GCA_017941585.1 Olsenella sp.
CGCATGGTCATTCCCCTGAGCTGGGACGAGGACGGGATCTCGGAATGCGCCTTCGTCACGCGGGCGTTCTATAGGGGCAAGGCCGTGGACCAGCTGCAGATGCACCTCAAGGGCGGCATGGTCTTCTCGCCTGACTCTTCTTCACCTTCCGCACCTTCACCTGAATACGCGGAAGGTCTTCTCACCAATGAAAGCGAGGAGACGTACCGGATCGTCACCGTGTGCTTCGACCACGAGGGCAACGAGTTCGCGCCTGTGGGCATTCTCCCGATCTATGACACGGGCTGTGCTTTCCCCACCTTCGGCATCGTCAAGCCAGCTGTCACGAATACCAGGGTGGATATGAGTCCCTACGGACAGAGCGTCTTCGCGGACGCGGTGGATGCGGTGCAAGCCGTGGACCTCACCTTCGACGCGCTCATCAACGAGATCGACCTGAGCAAGATGCGTGTCTTTCTTAGCGATGTTCTCTTCGACCGCGAGACAGACGGCAACAAGAACGTCACCATCCCGTTCGGCAAGCAGGACTGCACCGTCTTCCGCAAGGTCATGAGCACGGAGGACACGATCCAAGAGTTCGCGCCGGCGCTCCGCACGAGCGGGCAGATCGAGGCGTTCCGCGTGGCTCTCCAAATGCTGGGTGACCTCACCGGCTTCGGCATCAGCTACTTCGACATGGATGACTCACGCGGGTACATTAAGACGGCAACGGAGGTGTCAAGCGACAACTCGGCCCTGATGCGCAACATCCGCCGGCACGAGAACAGCCTGGAGGGGGCGATCGTCTCCATAGCCAGGGCAGCCATGCACGTGTCGCGTGGCTTTGGCGAGTCCATCCCCAATGAGGGCATTACCTCGGTCCAGTTTGATGACAGCATCATCCAGGACACTGCGGCCGAGAAAGAGCAGGACATGCGCGAGGTGGGCGTCACCATGGGCGCCTGGGAATACCGCATGCGCTGGTATGGGGAGGAAGAGAGCGTCGCCAGGGAACGCGCGGCCGAAGTCGCCACCGGCACTGTCGGCAAAGGTGGCGGGAAGTGAGGGCCCTACTCGGCCTCGAGCTCGATCCTCTCGCCGTCCCTCACTAGCTCGACGGTGTAGCCGCACGCCCGGGCGATCTGGACGAGCGTGTCGGTGCGGGGGTAGCTCCCACGCGATATGA
The DNA here is from genome assembly GCA_017941585.1 of Olsenella sp. Classification (GTDB taxonomy): domain Bacteria; phylum Actinomycetota; class Coriobacteriia; order Coriobacteriales; family Atopobiaceae; genus Olsenella_J. The sequence goes on from JAGAWD010000224.1 coordinate 1,166, forward strand.
GGGCCGAGAGGTACATCCTGGACTTCCCGAGGGCCTGGGAGGCGCCCACGACGCCCTTGCCGCTCTGCTCGCACATGTGCTTTATGGCCTCGGTGATCTGCATGCCCTTGCCCCTCTCCTCTGGTGTACGGATACAGTCTATCCCAGCTGGAATGGATTAGCAATGTGTAATCTCTATGGAGGCATGATTAGCACTTGATAATACCAGCTCATGGGCTTACTATATTATCAGTTGCTAATCTCTATCGTAAAGGAGGACGCCATGACCGCCACCATCACCAAGGAAGCAACCGCCTGGAAGCTCCCCGACCTGGACACCGTCTACCACTGCGAGGACATGGGGCCGATGACCCTGGGTCAGATGCTCGACGGCGTGGACCCGGATCTGGTGCCCTCCGACCAGACCATGTACGAGGACCTGCTGTGGGCCTTCGGAGCCTGGGACACGCTGGAGCAGATGAACGCCGCGATGGCCACGCGCGTGTACGTGGCGGATCCTGACGGCACGGTGGGGTTCCGCCTGGTGAAGTAGCCACGCAGACACGCACAACGGCATACGAGCTCTCCGGGGGGCGGCCTGCGGGCCGTCTCCTGCTGTCTGGGCCCGGAGATCCGTGGCGGTCTCCCTGGGCACGGTGACGGTCGCAGCCGCCGTCTCTGCCGCCGACGGGGCGCACAAGCCACGCAAGCGCACGACCCCAACACGGTAGCGCCATGGGCAGGGGTGCCGTGGGGCGCGCGAGGGAGGGACTGCCATGCGGGCGGCGGGCGGCCCGATAACCTTGCAGGCGCTGGCACACAGGGGGCCGTGGGCGTGGGCGGCTGAGCCCGCAGCGCTGAACAGACCGGCGCAAG
>JAGAWD010000225.1 GCA_017941585.1 Olsenella sp.
GAGATGGCCTGTGACATGGCGTCGGATTTGCGAGATGGCCTGTGCCATGGCGTCGGATTTGCGAGATGGCCCGTGCCATGGCGTCCGATTTGCGAGATGGCCTGTGCCATGGCGTCGGATTTGCGAGATGGCCCGTGCCATGGCGTCCGATTTGCGAGAGGAGGAAGCCACGCTCGCGGCGTCCCGCTGACTTTGCAAGATAGCACCATACCGAAAGCGCTATGTCTCGCGTTACACGGAGCTAACGCAGCCATGCGAAAGTCCAGCCGCGCGGTGGATGCTACGCGGCTGGACCAAAGGGTGTGAAGGCGTCTATACGGCGACGTGAAAGCGTGCGGCAGATGCGGCAGATGCTATAAAACCTGCGCTATGTGGCCTGCGCTACGCGCGCCACATGAGCTACGTGTGCTACGCGGCGTTGTTATAGCTGCCGTAGATGCTAAACATCGGCAGATAGACAGCAAGCAGAATCACGCAGACGATAACCGCGAGAATCACGATGGTGATCGGCTCGAGAAGACCGATGGCGCGTGCCGTGAGGGTCTCCACCTCGTTGTCGTAATACTCCGAGATGACCTCGAGCGTGCTCTCGAGGGTACCAGTGTCCTCGCCCACCCCGGTCATCTCGCTGACGAGGTGCGGGAAGGCCTCGGTGCGTGCGATCGACTCCGCCAGGGGCTTGCCCGACTCCACTGCGGGTTCCACGCTGGCAAGCGCGTGCGCCATGTAGTAGTTGGAGATGGTCTTCGCGGCAACGTCGACCGCCTGCACGACGGGGAGGCCCGCCGTCATCATGATCGACATCGTTCCGGCGTACTGACTCGATGCGCTCATGACAATGATCTTGCCTATGACAGGCACGCGCGTCGCGAGGCGCGACCACGCAATGCGGAAGTTCTCGTTGTAGCGCTTGAGGAGCTTTATCCCCACGACGATGGCGGCTATCACGCCCACGATGACGAGGAAGTAGCGCGTCATGAAGTCCGAGGCCGAAATCATGAGCTTCGTCGGCAGGGGAAGATCGGCGCCCATGGACTCGAAGGTGCTCTTGAAGGTGGGGACCGCGAACACCATGATGACCGCAACGACTATGACGGCCACGCCCATAACGAAGGACGGGTAGATCATGGCGCTCTTCACCTTGCCCTTCGACTTTGCGCTCTTCTCGTAGTAGTTGGAGAGACGCTCGAAGACGGTGTCGAGGTTTCCGGAGTTCTCGCCCGCGTGCACCGTCTCGATGAAGGTGACGGGGAGCCCGCTGCCGTGCTTCTCGAACGAGTCGGCCAGGCTGTAGCCAGCCGCAACGTCGTCGGCGACGTCCGTGAGGATGGCCTTCAGGGTCTTGTCGTCGGTCTGGTCCGCAACGAGCTCGATGGTACGCACGATGGGAAGGCCGGCCTTGAGCACGATGGCAAACTGGTTGCACATGATGGCAAGGGACTTCTCCTTGGCGCGGCGTCCGCCTATGCGCAGGTCGATGTCGTGCGCAGTCTGGACCTCCTCGAACTTCGAAACGATGAGGCCGTCCTCCTTGAGCTGGGCGATGGCCTCGTCCTGCGAGTTGGCCTCGATCACGCCGTCCTGGACGTCACCGGATGAAATGCGTCGTGCCGAGTATTTGAAGGTCTTCACGTGCGTGCCTTTCTTAGCTGAAGTCAGTGGGTGGGCCGGGGCGGCCACGGGACGGCCCTGGACTACGGGCTAGGTCGCGGGCCAGGTCAGCGAACCTGACGAGAGACGTAGTCGCGGTCATGCGCGGCCTCGATGGCCGTGGCGGCGGAGATGGTTCGCGCGCGGACGAGACGGATGAGGTCCGCGTCCATGGTGATGCTGCCGATCGACGCCGTGGTGGAAATCGTGTTCTCGATCTGCGGGGTCTTCGCCTCGCGGATGAGGTTGCGGATGGCCGCGTTCACGATCATGATCTCGCATGCGAGGGCGCGGCCGTCCCCCGTTGCCTTGGGCAGGAGCTGCTGCGACACAACCGCCTTGAGCGTCATGGAGAGCTGCATGCGAATCTGGCGTTGGCGTGCCTCGGGGAAGACGTCGACGAGGCGGTCCACCGAGTCGGCGGCCGACTGCGTGTGCAGGGTGCCGAACACGAGGTGGCCGGTCTCGGCCGCCGTGAGGGCGGTCTCGATCGTGTCGAGGTCGCGCATCTCGCCGACGAGGATGACGTCGGGGTCCTCGCGCAGGATCGCGCGCAGGCCCGCGGCGAAGCTCTCGGTGTCCCGGCCGATCTCGCGCTGGTTCACAAGGCTCTTCTGCGACTCGTAGACGTACTCTATGGGGTCCTCGAGCGTGATGATGTGGTCGGGTCGCGTCCGGTTGATCTCGTTCACGATGGCGGCAAGCGTGGTCGACTTGCCCGAGCCGGTCTCGCCCGTCACGAGCACGATGCCCTTCTGGTACGTGGCGAAATCAGACACGACGGGCGGAAGACCGAGCCTCATGAGCTCGGGCACGCCCTCCGCAAGCAGGCGAAGCGCTATGGCGTATCCGCCGTCCACGCGATAGATGTTGAGTCGGCAGCGCACGCCCGCGTAGGTGGCGGCCATGTCATACTCGCCCACGGCAACCAGCCTGTCATAGCCGTCGCCCGTAGCGGCGCGGGCGAGCTCGTCGCACTCCTCGGCGGAGAGCGGCGTGTCGTTCAGGATCTTGAGGGCGCCGTGGATGCGAAAGCGCAGGGGGTCGTTCGGGGAGATGTGAACGTCCGAGGCATGGGCCTCGCTTGCAATGGAGACGATCTCTTCCAGACGCATGGGCATCCTCCTAATCAGAGACGTAGACGGCGCGAAGAACCTCGTCGGCGGTGGTCGTTCCGTCGAGCACCAGCTCGCGGGCATTGACGTTGATGGGTTCGAAGCCAGACTTCATGACGGCCGCGCGAATGGCCGCCCGGTCGCCGGAGTGTACGGCGGAGCGGATCTCGCGGTCGACCACCATGACCTCGGCCACGACGGTGCGACCACGATACCCCGTGTTGAAGCACTCGGGGCAACCCCTCCCGCGATAGAACTTGACGCCCTGCATGTACTTGGAGGGATCGAGTCCGATGGACTCCATCTCGGAGGCGTCGGGAACGTACTCCTCCTTGCAGTGCGGGCAGATGCGACGCACGAGGCGCTGACTCACGATGCCGCGCAGCGCCGTCGCCTGCATGTAGGGCTCTACGCCAATGTCCGTCAGACGGTCGAGCGTGGCGAGGGCGTCGTTGGCGTGCAGGGTGGAGAGGACCAGGTGACCCGTCACGGCAGCGCGCATGGCGATGTCGGCCGTCTCGGAGTCGCGAATCTCGCCGACGGAGACGATGTCGGGGTCCTGGCGAAGGACCGACCTCAGTCCCTCGGCAAAGCTCGTGCCCGCCTTCTCGTTCACCTGCACCTGCGTGACACCGGCGATGTTGTACTCGACCGGGTCCTCGAGCGTGATGATGTTGACCTCCTCGGTGTTGAGGCGGCCGATGATGGTAAAGAGCGTCGACGACTTTCCCGAGCCCGTGGGGCCGACGAGCAGGATAACGCCCTGGCGGTTGGCGAGAAGCTCGTTGTACTTCTCGAGGTTGTGGCCGTAGAAGCCCAGCTCCTCGGCCGTGTTGAGCTTGTTCTCGCGGTCGAGGATTCGAATGACGATCTTCTCGCCGTGCACCGTGGGCAGCGTCGAGACGCGGAGGTCCGCCTCCTTGGCGTGCAGGCGCACGATGGCGCGCCCGTCCTGGGGCACGCGGCGCTTCGTCACGTCCATGCCGCACATGACCTTGACGCGGCTCGTGAGCGACTGCTGGAGCTCCTTGGGAATGTTGAACTCCTCGTGCAGGATGCCGTCGATGCGCATGCGCACGCGAACCTCGTCCTCCTGGGGCTCGATGTGGATGTCAGACGCGCGATCCGTTATGCCGCGCTCCACGATGTTGTCGACGAGGCGGATCGAGGGGGCGGCGGCAGAGCTCTCGTCCTCGATGTCGCTCGCATGCAGGCCGATGTTGTAGGCGCCGCTCACGTCTGACTGCTCCGCCTCCTGCTGCATCTCGCGAATGGCGCGCTTTGCGCCCTCGGTGCCATAGAGCTGGGAGATGGCGTGGTCGATGCCGGTGCGCGTGGCGATCATGGGGACGATGCGCCTGCGCGAGACGGTGCGCGCCTCCTCGGTCGCCATGAAGTTGAGCGGGTCGGCCATGGCAAGGTAGAGCTCGTCGCCACGAGTGCGGACGGGCACGATGGAGTTCTTCTTGGCGATGTGCTTGGGAACGACCTTCGTCATCTCGGGATCGATCTCCATGTCGGAAAGATCGATGTAGTCGATGCCCAGCTGCACCTGCAGCGCCTCGATCAGCTGGCGCTCGGTGATGATGCCCGTTGAGACGAGCGTCTCGCCCAGGCGCTGGTGCGTCTCCTTTTGCGCGGCGAGCGCCTTCGCGAGCTGGTCGTCGTTGATGACGCCGGCGTCTATGAGAAGGTCGCCAAGGCGCGTGTACTTCATGCGAATAACTCCCTCGTGTTCGTTGCGGTCGTGCGGTCAGGCCCGGATGCAAGCGGGTTCAAAACCTACGTCGTGCCCTCCTCCTGCTTATAATTGCTGCCCAGCGGCTTGAAGTGAAACTCATACTCCTTCTTCAACGACTTGTCTGTCTTGTCACAAATTGCAAAGCTGATGTCGACCGAGTCCGAGGATATGTCCCTGTGGAACTCCTCAACATCACAGTTCCCATAGGCTTTTTCCATAAGGAGCGGGTGTTTATCGTCAACGACATAGAGCCTGCCGTTCTCCTCGTACAAAAGACTGTCGGGCTGCGCAGCATGCTCGCCGTTATATTTGACCATATATGTTCCGGTCTCTGTGCCATCCTTCATGAAGCGAAAAGGCGTGGAGAGCGAGTTGTAGATGGTGCCCGCAAGCACCTGCGACTGCGAGGCGAACCGCTCCCTGCGATATATGTCGACGGCACCCGCAACGCCAGTTGAGACGACGCCCGTGAGGAGGGTGAGGACGAGGATTGCGGCGAGCATCTCGGTCAGGGTGAAGCCTGTCTGGGAACGGAGCCGGCTGACGCGAACGCGGCTCACACGGCGCTTAAGTACGTTCATGTCACTCCTCTTTCAAAACATAGGAGACAACGTCATCGCCACCATGTAGCGTCACGACATACTTTTTGCCGCGTACCTCGTTTTTGCCGCGTACCTCGATGTCCGTCGTCACTTCATTTTCTACTTCGGAATACTCTCCGTCATCATCTTTGGTGCGGTATTTATCTCCTTGTTCGGCGGCATTTTGCTGCAATGTAAGCTCATATTCACGCTTGTTGGCTTGCATATTGAGCTTGGAGGCAACCGACGTTGCCGTCATAAGCGCCGCGGTCGCCAGAACGCAAATCAATATGCCTGCGAGAGTCTCAGTGAGGGTCTCTCCCCTCTCGCTGTTTAGGCGCATCACGACACCTTCTTCCACTTTATAGAGAACCCGTTGGAGGTATTCTTGGTAGTACCCTCACCGTCCAAACCATCCTCGCCTATGCTCCTGCGCTCGCAGTTGTAGGGCCCATCCGTGGGCATTTCTGTAAGCGATGCCTCGTCATCACTTATCTTTACCGCCATGGCTTTGCCGTCATACACTTTGTTATCAGGGGCAACGCACACAGGAATGTAGTAGTCACCCAAATAGTAGACCGTCACGATATAATGGGAACCGTTGGATGCAACAAGAAGATCATCGTTTCCCGTTGCCTTCCATTTGCACTTCTTCCACTGATCCTTCCATTCGTTATCTTGCACCGTACCCCAGACATCACTCATGTAGGGCGTGCCAAAGACGGAAGAGTTCAGGACAGGCGCGTCTTTCCATCGGATCTGAGTTGAGATGGTGTAAGCACGAAAACTAGTAGATATGTTCTGCGCGTAACTGGAAAGATTCCCGCCGTCGTTAATCGTGGCCGTAACGGTTATCTTGTACAGATCGCCTTGGCTACCATCACCCATAGTAAATGTGAGAGCGACATTAGGAATGTGCATCTCTAGACCAGCGGAGTTTTTAGCGTCAGAGTCGAGGGCAACGTCGACTTCATAGGAAGCAGCTTGACTGCCCCTGCTAACGGCCTCCGCCGAATCCTTTATCCATGTCTCCAAGCCGTTGCTATCTGGAACATCTCCCGAGACACCTACCTTGACATCAGCAGTTCCGTCCCGAAGCTCTAAGACTACGTTCCCGATTGGGGCAGCGTAAATGTTTCGCGCCGCCTTGATAGCCGAGGAGACGGCAAAGTAGGCCTGCTGCTCCTCGGTAGTCTTCCTGCTGCGCTCGACGCTGACGGAGGCGGAGGTGACGATGACGGTCGCCACGACCGTGCACACGAGAAGGAGCACAAGGGCGATGATGAAAGACGCCCCCCGCTCAGCATTGCGTCGCATGTCGTGTCTATATGGCAAGCTTGCCTCCCTCTCGCATCTAGTCAGTCGTGGGCCAGTCGCCGTAGTACGGAAGCGTCGCGCCGTTGTAGCTCACCGGGCGGAACGGGAAGTCCTTCCCCACGAGCGCCTCGCTGAAGGGATGCGACTCGGTGGTTCGGGCAACCCCCAAATCGTACGAGAGCGCCTCATCGTACGTCTTCTTGATGCCCGTCTCGTACCAGTTGTTGAATGAGTCGTTGTAGCCTGGGCCAGCGAGATACATCAGATTAGCCCACTGGTTATAGGCATTCGAGAAACCAATGGACCCGGCAAAGCCACCAACGTACTGCGCGCCACCTGTCGATACCTTGCCATATGAAACGCAATGCTGCATCTTGCCATCCTGGTCATAGCCCACAAAGCCGCCGACGCAGTTAGAACCTTCTACGATGCTCGATGTCGAGAAGTTCGTGTCCCACCAACCGGACATGCGATAGCCGGCAAAGCCGCCGACGTATGCGTTGCCCTTCACGACGCCCGTGGCATAGCTATCATGCACGTTGCCGTCTTTGGCATATCCGATGAGACCGCCGAAGTACCGGCCATCGCCATCGCCATCGCCGTCCGAAACGTAGGCCGCGGCGAAGTCGCCGGCAATCTCTCCGTCGCCGTCTCTGTGGCCCACGAGTCCTCCGACGCTGTTACCGTCAGCCTGGACGACAGGGAGGAAGACGGTGCCGTTGCCTTGGACGTTGCCGTGGACCGAGGAGCCGAAAAGACCGCCCGACGACCAACCGACAAGGCCACCGACGCAGTCGCCCTGGGCAAAGACGCTGACCGCAGAGGTGCAGTTGGTTACGCTACCCCTCTGCAGCCCAAAGGCACCGCCGGCGAAAGATCCGGTAGCGCTGACGAGCTCGCGGTCATCCTCGGCCGCCCCTTTGCGAACGGCCACCGTGCAGCCCTTGAACTCGTTACCCTCGAAGCTACCCACAAGGCCGCCCACGTAGGATTTGCCAAAGACCCTGACGAGAACCACATCCGAGGCACCGCCCTCATGGCACAGACCGGAGAGGCCGCCCACGTAGTCGCCCGTCCCCGCAATCTGGACGGAGGTGCCGGAGGCAGTGTCGCCCACCGCGCAGTCGTCGACCCTGCCGCCGGTGAGCTCTCCCGCGAGCCCGCCGACGCGCGAGACGCCTGACACGTTGGCGAGGGCGGCAGTTCCCGAGATTCCCTGCCTGCATACGCCTGCGGCCCCGCCCACGTAGTCGCCCCTCCCTGTAATCTGGACCGTGATTCCGTCTTCGAGGTCGCCAACCCTGCTGTCCTCAATCCTGCCACCACTGACCTCTCCCGCAAGGCCGCCGACATGGGAAGTGCCCGAGACATTTGCCAGAACGTAGCTGCCCGAGACCGAGGTGGTGTAACCCGTCAAACCACCCGCATAGTCTCCTTTGGCAGCAACGTTAATTGGACGCGGTTTATTGAGGTCGTTCTTTACATATCCCACGTTGCAGTTCTCGAATTTAGTGTAGTTGGGACAAGCGCCAGCGATGCCGCCCACGTAGCTTGCTCCTGTCACATCGATCGAAGCCGAGCAGTTCTCCACGGTAATCCAACCCGTGATGGCACCAATGAGGCCACCCACATTGTCGCCCGTGCCAACGACGCCTACGCCTTCCTTGTCCGTGCTGAAGACGTGGCAGTTCTTGATGGAGCCGCTCGTGTGAACACCAGTGAGGACACCCACGTTTCCCGCTCCCGTAACGACAGGATCCTGGAAGTTGAGGTCGTTTACAGTAAAGCCTATGTTCTTAAAAATCCCCGTTCCGTCCCCCTCGGAGCTAATGACAAAATTCTTGAGAGTATTGTCTTTTCCATTAAGGGGATGAGAGGACTCGCCATTGTCCATCTCGGCAGAGGCGGAAATGGGCGAGAAGGTCTTGAGCGGGTTGTATCCGTTGCCGCTGAAGTCCTGTCGACTCTGGATGGACACGCAGTCTGGGTTGCTCTTCCACACGTTGCCATCGAACTCGATGTCGTCCTCGAGCTCTATGTCGGTGTAGCGAGCGAAGTTGTAGGTGTACCTGCCAAGGTCGCCGGCACCCGCCTTCGCGCATGCGGCACGCAGGTCGAGGTTGCGCAGGTGACGCAGGCTCGAGACCTTGACCTTGTTGTCCTTCAGCTCCTGGTAGAGACTGTTCGTGGTGGTCTTCTGTTCGCGAAGCGGCTGGTTGGGATTGTCCTGCCCTATGTTGCAGTAGACCTTAATCGTCACCGTAACGTCGGAGCCCGGGAGAATGCCGGCGTCCTTTGTTATCTCCGCAAAGCTCAGGCCACCACGCATACTGTCGAGGATGACATCCACCTCGTCGTTGTCCGGCCGCAAAGTGAGGCGCGTGCTCGAATCGGCACTCACCGGGGAGTACGTCCTCTCCCAGACCGCCTTCGGCCCCCAGTTCCCATCCCTGTAGGAGAGGCCCTCCACCACGACGCTGATCCTGAACGTGGGATCGGTCGCATGCTTGCCGATGCTTGCGCTCTTAACGCTCGCATAGAGCTCCTCGGAGTTGACGAGGCTCAGGGCAAGGTCCTTGAACTGGTCTGGGTCAGAGTCTTCCTTTTTCTGGGGAAGCTTGCTCAGCTCGCCTCCGCCAAAGTAGCCGATGTTGTAGGGCGCGCGCTCCGCACGAGAGCGAAGGTCCTTTATGTCGGCCCAGGTGATGCCGGTGCCCTCGCCCCTTGCAGGGTTTATGGCGTCACCACGGCCCTGTCCCGTCGGCTCCCAGTAGTATACGGAGTAGACCTCCCCCGTCTGCGGGCTCATCTCCACGATGAATGACCCAGACAGCAGAGAGGAGGATATCTCGGCCGAGCCCGGCTTGCCCGCGCTCATGCCACGAGTGAAGAGGTACCGTGCCACATCGCTCTCGGCGCCAGAGGCCAGATGGTAGAGCCCATAATCCTTTGAGTCGAACGGGCACCCGCTCGGATAGTCCGCGGGCCGCTCCGTGATCTTGTCGTCAACAATCGACGTCTCGCCAAAGAGGCGGTCTGCCTGACCCGAGGCCTTGAGCGCGGAGAGGCGGTTCTGCACGGAGTTGTAGATCTGCTGCGCCTCGGCATCGAGCTGCATCATGCGCAGGTCCCTCTGGAGGCTGAGGACGGGCGGGAAGGCCACCGCCATCGCGATCACGAGTATCGCGATGGCGCCCATCATCTCCATCATCGTGAAGCCGGAGATGTTTCTCTTGTTATGCCTGCGCATTCTCAACCGAGCTCCGTTTCGCATAACATGACATGAAAAGTCGTGCGTATCGTACATAATTACTGAATATAGTAGCACCATCTTGCCTTGCATTACGTTGCGTCCGCTTACAAATAGGCGATGGGGCTCAACGAAACGCCACGGTCGACCCCCACGGAAATCGGAAGGCGAAGGAGCATGACGGACCACACGAGTAGGGACACAAGCAAAGACGCGATTCCGGAGGGGTTCACGCTCTCGCTGGCGCTGTTCGACGCGGTGCCCGTCACTCTCTTCTGCCTGAGCTGCATCGTATTGGGCAGAAGGATCGAGAGCCCGCTATTTGTGGTGGGGGCCGTCGTCACATTTGCGGGAGGCGCGCTCAAGGTGTGCTGGAAGCTCGCCATCGTTCTCCTCAAGAGGGACGTCTCGTTGCTTGGGCGACAGATGCCCTACACCATGTCGCTCGGCCTTCTCGCCATGGCCGCGGGTTGTGCCGCCGCA
>JAGAWD010000226.1 GCA_017941585.1 Olsenella sp.
ATCCCGACGCAGACCCGAAGGCAAGCGTGAAGGCGATGATCGCCACGGGCGCCCCCGGCACGTCAAAGGCGCCAAAGACGACGTAGTAGAGCACCATCAGCACAACCACGAGCGGAATCCCGCCCATGAGCGCCTGATAGGCGCTCACGAGCTTCGTGAGCCAGCCAATGTTGCTGCGTCGCGCGAGCACCGTGAGGTAGCCCAGCAGCGTTCCCAGCACGCCCGAGCAAACGCTGATGAGGACGGTCACGCCCAGGCCGCCCGCGATGAGCTGCCAGCGATCCTCCTGAATGAACGTCTTGTGGAAGGACTCGGAGAGGTTGGCAAGAAAACCGCCCGACTCGCCGTCAGAGCTTACGGTGCGCACGACAAAGACCGGAGCGCCCTGGTATTCGGGAATGCTGAAGTCCATCTTCTCCTGACGCTCGGCGCTGATGGAGATGGCGCCGCCACCGAAATCGTACTTGCCGGTCTCGACACCCGCCAGGCACGACATGAACTCCTGGTTCACTATCTCCAGACCATAGCCCAGCTTCTTGCAGACGAGTTCGGCCACCTCTATCTCGTAGCCCACGATCTCGGTGCCCCTCACGTAGGAGATCGGCTCCAATATGGCGCACGTCCCCATCTTGAGCGTCCCCTTGGGCGTGGGCCACCCCGGTTCGGGCATCGTCTTTGCCGACTCGTCGGCGCCGGTCCACTTCTTCTTGATCTCGTCGAGCGTGCCGTCGGCCTCGAGCCCCTCGATCACTTGGTCGAACTCGGCCTTGAGCGGCGAGCCCTTCGGGAAGATGAGGCCATATTGGTCGTCCGCGACCTTTCCGGGCATGACGCCGATGCCCTCGTTTTGGTTCGCGGCGAGCAGGGAGACGGGCTCGTCCGAGCAGAAGGCGTCGACCTTGCCCGCCTTCAGCGCCGCGACCATGTCACCGACGGAGTTGAAGTAGACGTAGTTGCGCGACCCGCCGAGGGCCTTATCCACGAACTGACTGGTGATGGTGCCGTTGAGGACGCCGACGTTATGACCGTTGAGCTGGTCGAACGACGTGAACTCGAGCTCGGGGGCCGGCTTCGGCGCGTTCTTGGCCGCCACGATGACCGAGACGTAGGAGGGAATGACCTTTTCGGTGAAGTCCACCACCTCCGCGCGCTCCTTGGTGTTGGTGAGCGTGCCGCCGAAGTCCACCTTGCCCGTCTGCACGGCCGCGAAGATGGAGTCCATGGGGATGGTCGACACCTCCAGGTGGTAGCCGAGCTCCTTGGCGATGAGCAGGGCGATCTCCACGTCGTAGCCAGTCGGCTTGCCGCTGTCGCCCACGTAGGAGTACGGATCCAGCACGCCCGAGGTCGCAAACTTGAGCGTGCCGTTGGGTGCGTCCCAGTCCTGCGCGGGCAGAGTCTTGCCCGACTCGTCGGCGCTCACCCACTTCGCCCTGAGCCTCTCTATGGTGCCGTCGGCCTCGTACCTCTTGATGATCTCGTTGAACTTCGCGATCAGGGGATCGCCGTGCGGGAAGAAGAACGCCTCGTCTACCGGGTCCACGTTCTCGGGCAGCAACGCCACCGTGCCGCCGCGCCGATTGACCGCAAGCTCGAGACAATACGAGAGCTGCACCGCCGCATCCGCCTTGCCGGCCTCCACGGCCGCAATGCAGTCGGCAAGCGACGCATAGAACTGCTCGTGCGTACCATCAACCTTTTTCTCAATGTTCTGGTTGTACACGCTGCCGTTCACGTAGGCAATGCGCTTGCCCTTTAGCTCGCCGAGCGTCTGGTAGGTGGGAACCGGACCGCTGTCGTCCGCGAATGCCACCACAGGCATACACGCGATCGCAACGAGCACGCCGAGCATGGCGATGAGCCATCGCGGGGCCCTTGCCTCTCTTGCCAACATCATCTCTCCTATTCCTCGTGGCACGTCGTTTACCATCAAGAATCCTAACATGATTTATGTAGGGCGAAATATAGACCGATTTTCCGCAACGACGGTGGCGCGGCCATCGGGCGCGCGGGACAGTCCCCTTGCCATCCAATGCGGCCGAGCGCCTTCGCGACCACGCATCACTTCTTACGCCGAAGCGGTGCCGGGGGGCACCGCTTCGGGGGCTTCGGTCCGTCGGCGTTACTTGCGTACCGACTTCTCAGGCGTTATCTCCATGGTTTGGAAGCGATTCGCCATTACCTCGTCGTTGAAGTTCTCGGCGTAGAACTGCTCGACCCCGGGCGCCGGTATGTGACCCGCCTTGCGCGCGCCCCAGTTGTCGAGCGCCTGTAGCGTCATGACGCAGTTCACCAGCATGAACGAGGCGCACACGAGCGTCACGCTATAGCGCCACTTCCAGGGGATGAGGTTGAAGAACTTCAGGAATACCGGCAGCAGCAGCTTAATCCACACCGTGCCAAGGACTCCGAACATGGAGGCATAGAGCAGGCAGGTGCGCCCACCGAAGATGTCCCCGAGGAACTGGTCGGAGTAGTCCCAGGCAGTGGCGCCGAACGACACCTCCATGAACCAGCTGACGAAGTACTCGAAGGCACCGCCGATGATGGTGCAGACGATGAATATGAAGATGATGTTGCGGTCCTTGAAGCGGTTGAGCGCGATGGTCATGAGCACACCGCCGATGCCGTAGATGGGCGAGAAGGGACCCCAGAGCAGGCCGGCGCGATCCTGGTAGACGCCGGGCTCGATGACGACCATGTGGAAGATGAGCTCGACGACGAGGCCGACGACGCAGCCGACCATGAAAATCCAGAACAGGTTGAAGAAGTCGAGACGTATATAGCCCTCGCCAGGGTCGGCCAGGCCGAGCGTGCCGCGCTTCGCGTGGACCTCCGTATCCAGCTTCCTAAGGCCGGACTGCAGGTTCGACTCGTTCACGAGCGAGGGGTTGAGGTAGGTCGAAAGGGCGACCTGCGCCGCTATCTGCGCGATGTTGAGCAGGAGCGAAAAGCCGATGCCCTGGAGCATGAACTCGCAGACCAGCGAGACCACGGTCACGGCGATGTTCACGTTTATGAGCGCGCTGGCGGCCCCGCGCAACCCCTTGATGAGGCGCACCCCCACGAGAAACGAGAGCAGCGCGGAGACAAACGAGCACACGGCCGACAAAACAATGACCAACGTGGTGGTGGCAGTTATCTCTCCTAGCTCCCTTTGGATCAAGTCGCCGCTGATCATGGGAACCAGAACCATGATGCCCGCAGCTACGCCGAGGGCGCCCGTTATGATGAGAAGGATGCTCAGGATGCGCAGCGGCATGGGAAGCTCCGAGAATGTTATACCCTTCGTGCGGTCACGCACGATGCTCATGATCTCGGAGCATTCCTTGGTGGTAAGAGGCTGCTCCTCGCTGTGCTTCCGCGCGGCCGCAAGGATGGTGTCCACACCCTGCTCGTCGAGCGAGCCGTCTGCCACGACGTCGCGTGTCACGTCAAAAATGTCTTTTTCTGCCATACGTACGTCCAATCTGGTCTCGTCAAACTAGCTCACACCGAACCAGTTCGCCTCGAACTAGTTCACGTTGAACAAGTTTATGAACCGCCTCAGCCTCCGAACGGAAGGCGTGGCAACAACAAAGCAATTACCGGGCCACTGGATGTCGCAATTGCTTCCAAACCGGAACATTGTAACATCCAGACTTATTTGGTACTAACGGCATAGCCAATCATTCTCGAAGCGATTGCCGACCCGCGATTCCCAACCTGCGGCTCTCAGTCAAGTTGGTCTCTTGCAAGGCCATTGAGCTGGCTATGCTCACCTGAAAGCCAGCAAGCCGAGCCGCAGGGCTCACGTGCCGGCGACATGGCCGCAGGATTGCCCGTCCATTGTTTGCCTGCGCAATTGATTGGACGCCCCATCAATCTATTGCACGTTCCATCGCCTTGAGGGGACGGGACCGCCTCCATAGCGAACGCGCGGAAGGCGAGCGACGGCCGCGCGATTCGCATGCACTGTAACGTCCCGAGAGACGGCTCGGACGCGAGGCGGCCGCCGCGCCAGGCGCGCCGAAAAAACGGACGCCCCCATGCCTTGTGCCGAGGGCGTCCGCATTTCGCCGGGGCCTTCACGGCCCCTTTCGCGTTTCAGTTCCCGCGATCCTCGTCAGTCGCGATCCTTGGTATGCTCGGAGACCGTCACGATGTACCCAGAGGGCGATACCATCATCATGAACTTGGACGACCCCGTGTCGACCTTCTTGCTGACCGATTCGCGCCTTGGCTTTCTGAACCCATGCTTCGTCAGGAGCTCGATTGCCTCGTCGATGTTGTCCACGTTCATTCGAATCATGGTCCACTCTCCGTCGCCCTGTGCGACGTCTACGTGGAATCCGTTGGCATCCTCCATGCGGACGTCCGTGTTGTCGTGATCGCCAATCCCCGTCTTCGTGTGGCGCCTCTCGAATCCCAGCTCCTCGAACAGCGCAATGGCCGATTCCGGGTCCTCGGTGATGATCAGCGGGTTGAACGTCGTAATCTTCACTACTCGATCCTTCCTGCCAGCTTCATGACTCGCTAAGTTCATGACTCGCCAGAACGAGCGCCCCAAGGGCGGGCGCTCGCAAAGTCGACGGCTTTCGCGCGGGCGGCTACTTGCGGATGTGCTCGGCCAGGTTGATGGCAAAGCCGGAGGGCGAGACCATGAGGGTGGCCTTGGAGGAGCCAGTCTCGGTGACCTTGTCGCCCTGGGCGTTCTTGAAGCCCCTGGAGACGAGGAAGTCGTAGGCCTCGTCGAAGTCGCGCACGTTCATGCGGATCGCCGTCAGGTCCTGGGGCACGTTATCGGACTGCGCCACGTCCACGCGGAAGTCCTCGCCGTACTTGAGGTCAACGCTGGTGACGTGCTCGTTGATTCCCGTCTTGGTGTGCGCGCGCTCGAAGCCGAGCTCCTCGAGCAGGGCAATAACCTCCTCGGCCTTGGGGCTGACGATAAGCGGGTTGAATGCGGTGATCTTCATGGCGGAATTCTTTCTGGTTGCTTGACCATTATCGCTTGCCTGCTCGCAAATGCGCAGGCAAGCATCCCTGTCCGCGGATGCGTTGGCGTGCGTGGCTACTTACGGATGTGCTGGCAAAGGTCGAAGGCGAAGCCGGAGGGCGACGTCAGCATGGCTGACTTGTTGGTCTCGGTCTCGACGACCCTACCGCTCCTGTGCGTGAAGCCCTTGGAGATGAGGAAGTCGTAGGCCTCGTCGAAGTCGGGCACGTTCATGCGAATGATGGTCATGTCCTGCGGCACGACCTCCACCTGAGAGATGTCGACGTAGAAGCCGTCCTCGTTCTTCATGCGGAAGTTGGTGGTGTCGATGCCACCCGACGCCTCCGCCTCCAGGGTGTGGCGACGCTCGAAGCCGAGCGCCTCGAAGAGCTCGATGACCGGAGTGGCGTCCTTGGTCACGATGAGCGGGTTAAATGACGTAATCTTCATGCATCCTCCTTGCCGTTTGCTTTCGCGCTACTGGCACTGCTGACATACTCATGCGCGGGAGGCTCCCGCGTATAAACCAGGAATGATGGCTGCAGCGCTCAGAACTCGAGCGTGTCCAGCCTCCTCGTGAGGTCGTCGATCCGCTGGAGGCAGCGCTCGATTATGGCCCTGGACCCCTCCGACATCGACCCGCTCCTGCGAACCTTACGGATCATGCGGGTGCAGCACAGGAGCATGGCCTTCTCCGTCACCTCGCGGAGCCTGTCCTCGTCGTCCGTCCCCAGGTAGCACCTGAGGAAGGAGTCGAAGAACCGCTTGGACGTCTCGTACGAGAAGCCCATGAAGTTCTCGACGACGGACGGGTCGTCCTCGCCTAGGACCACGTAGAAGTAGTACAGGTCCGAGAGCTCGATGATGGGGTGGCCATACGAGACGCGGTCCATGTCGATGAGCAGCGGCTCATCCTTCATCATGAACACGTTGTTGGTGTGGAAGTCGCCGTGCACCAGGGTGTTGCGGTCCGGCAGCGAGCCGACGAGGTCCATGCACCTCTTCGCCAGGCGCTCGTCTTCGTAGGCGACGCCGCCGCGGATGTACTCCTGGACCCTCTCGCGCGCCTCGGGGAAGACATCGTCCTCGCCCACCTCGACCGAGTGGATCTGGCGGGCGAGGTCCGCCATGAGACTTGCGTACTCCCCCACCCGCTTGGGCTCCCTGGCGATGAATGCCGAGAGAGTCTCGGAGTCGACCAGCTCGTACATGGCGCCGTAGCGCTCCCCCACGGCCACGATTCCGAAGGAGATCGCCGTGGGCACCCCCAGGACGAAGGCCCTGCGGGAGAGCGCGGTCTCGCGCTCCACGTCCTGGAAGAGGTTGTTCTGGTTGAACACCTTGATTACCAGCTCGTCGTCGTAGCGGTACACCTCGCCCTTGGCGCCGCGACCTATGAGCTCGCAACCCTCGACCGAGACCTCCCTGTACTCCTTGTATCCGCCCTTCTCCGAGTCGAAAGTGCCGGGCCAGATGAAGTTGATGTGCTTGACGAGCTCCTTGAACGCGCCCGTCCTGTTGAGCGAGAGCTCCAGCGCCTTGGCGACGCTCTTGTAGTACCAGAGCTGCCTCTCTGGGTCGCCCTGGTGCAGGCTGGACCACATGGCCTCGCCCTGCTCCGAGTAGGTCTGGGAGAGCGAGCGCAGGTTCGAGAGCTTGTCCGCGAGCCACAGCATCTTCACTCCGACGTCGCGGCTCTTCCTGAGGGAGAGGAGCGACCCCTCCTTGCGCCGCTGCCACGTGGCGCTGCGGTCCTCGCCGGGATACTCGTCCTCAGACTCGGAGTCGACAAGGCGCGCCACGCGCTCGCCGAAGCGCTTCTCTATCTCGTCCAGCGTGCCGTCGGTGTCCTCTACGACGTCATGCAGGATGCCCGCCGCGATGACCTCCATGTCGTCGGTCATGGTGGAGAGGATCTGGGCGACCTCCATGGGGTGCAGGATGAATGGCCGGCCCCCGAACTTGCGGACCTTGCCCTGGTGCATGACAGTCGCATAGACGATGGCCTCTTCCAGCATGTTCATCATGGGGGCGGATCCTTCCTCCCGAGGTGGTGCGGCGTGAGCTATTGCACTCCTGATGGATTATACGCATGGTCGGAGTCATCAAATCTAAACGAATCAGCCCCGTAACACAACCTCAGGCTGTGTTACGGAGGCAACGCACTCGAGACCCTTTTTGCGCTAGAGACCATCCGCCAAAAGCTCGAAGAGCCAACGGATGCTCATCAAAACAGGTAGAATGGCACAGTTATGAACGGGCTGGTGCTGCGCAGCGGCGCACCCCAGCGTCACGAAAGGTTGGTGTTCACATGAGCCAAGAGCAGCGTTCGGTCCTGACGCGAGGCATGGGGGTGTTTGCCGCCGCGCTCGTAGTGCTGCTGATTGCAGGAACGTTCGTTGACTATCAGGTCGCGCGAGCTGTCTATGCACCCGGCAATCCTCTTGTCATCTTCGTCTCGACCCTGGGTCTCTTCCCGATGGCCTACCCTGGCTGCCTTCTTTTTGGCGTGCTTGTCCAGCGGTCCCTTGCCAGCCAGAAGCCACAGCCCCTACGCATCGCGGGCGCCGTTCTGTGCGTTGCGTTTGCGATGCTCTTTGGCGCACTCATCACACGGGCGGTCCTCTCGACGCTCGAGGGCTTTGGCGGGATCTTTGGGTATGAGCCGCCCAAGACCGTGCGCATGTGCGTCGGCGCCGTCATCGGCATCGGGCTGTGCGCGCTGGGCTATCGCGCCGGCAAGGCCAACGACGCCAAGGACCTGGCACGCAACGTGCTCTTAGTGATCGTGGTGCTGGCAGCCTCGTTCGCGCTGGTCGAACTCATAAAGGTCTTCATGTCGCGTCCGCGCCCGCGCCTTCTGTTTGCGGGATACGAGGGCATCGAGTTCTGTCCCTGGTACCAGAAGTGCTCCGGAGCCCAAGACTTCATGGCTGCCTACGGAATCGAGAAGGATGCCTTCAAGTCGTTCCCCAGCGGCCACTCCCTGCAGGCGGCCGCCCTTCTCACCGCGTTCTATGGTCTGAGCCTCGTCTATCCCCGCCTGCAACAGAAGCTGGGCCTCGTCCTTGCGGTCCAGATCGTCTTTGCCCTGGTCGTCATGGCCTGCCGCATGATCTTGGGCGCGCACTTCCTCTCCGACGTCAGCACGGGAGCGCTCGTGAGCATCGTCGCGTTCCTCGTCCTGATGGCAGTGCAGGGACGCCAACCTCAACGACAGTAGCTCGTCCGCCGGAGGGACCGCACCACGGGAGGTCCTGCCCGAGCGCGAGAGAACCTTTGACCGACCGCATCGACGCCCCCTCGCAACCGAGGGGGCGTCCTTCGTGGACGAGATGATGCTCCCGATTCGCCAGGCCCACATGGGGCTGCCCAAAAGCAAGCTTTTCGGGGCCCTTCGAGACTTTTGGGCCCCTCGAAGCTTTTGGGCCCCTCGAAGCTTTTGGCGGATCTACCCGACAGGTGCCCCGGCGCAAAACGGTCTCGAGAGAACGATTCTCCGCCGGTCCCGGCGCAAAGCGGCCTCGAGCGAACGATGCCCGGCGCAAAATGGCCCCGAGAGAACGATTGGCCGAGGGTCCCAGGCGCAAATTGTCCTCGAGAGAACGATGCCCGGCGCAAAATGGCCCCGAGAGAACGATTCGAGGAGTCTCTCGACGCTGTTTTGCGCCGGCGAGGAGTCTCTCGAAGCTGTTTTGCGCCGGAGGGCGGCGGCGAGTCTCTCGAGGCGGTTTTGCGCCGGAGGGCCGTCCGCGATCGTCTCCAGCGCAAAACCCACCAAAAGCTTCGAGGAGCCTCTTTCCGCGGCGGATGCGGGCAGGCGAATGGCGTGGTTACACCAAAAAACGGGACGTCGACGCGCTGCGACAGAGCAAACGCGTCGACGTCCCATGGAGGCAATCAGCCCCCAATTCATGTCTCTGTTAATCGGGCCTCCGTTAAACGGTCTCCCCTAACCGGGCCCCGTTAATCGGAGAGCTTTTTCCGAATCCGCTCGACGGTAGACTGGCCGCCGTCAGGCAGCTGCTCGCGACGTTCGAAGTCCGCCTCTACGATGCGGAAGATGGTGGCGGTGAGGGGCACGCCGATGAACGCCCCCGCAAAGCCGAATACCGTCGTGCCGATCGTGATGCCGACGAGCGGCCACATGCCCGTGAGGCCAACGGACTTGGCGACGACGCGCGGGTAGACGAAGTTCTGCTCGATCTGCTGCACGACGAAGAACAGGACGAGGAAGATGAGGGCGCGCTGCCATGACGTCGCAAAGATGATGAGCGCACCGAGAACCGCGCCGATGATGGCGCCGACCATCGGGATGAGCGACATGACGCCAACAAGCGCACCAAGCATGAGGGCCTCGGGCATTCCGGCTATCGCGCAGGCGATGAGCACGAGGCCTCCGAAGATAAGGCCCTCGAGCCCCGCGCCGACGACGTAGCTATGGAAGCTCGCGTCCGCAAACGCGAGCGCGCGAGAGAACTTCTCGTCGGCTCGCTTGCCGATGTACGTCTGGACGAGCTTGTGCACACCACTCGAGAGGCCGTTCTTCTCGCCGAGGAACCACAGCGCGAAAATCATGCCCATGAGCCAGGCGCCAATCTGGCCAAAGACCGACGCGACCTGCGGAAGCGAGCTCGAGACGCCCGATTGCAGCCAGTTCGTGACCTCACCCACCGTCTTCTCCCAGTCGATGGAGTTGAGCTGTGCGAGCAGCTCGGGCGGCAGGACGGACGCCAGGAACTCGTTGTTCGTAAGGGACTCGACGACGCTCGGGGCAGCCTGCGCAAGCTTGATGATGGCCCCAACCAAGTTCGGTATGACTAGGACTCCCACGAAGATCAGGATGAGAAAGGCGCACAGGAAGGAGAGCAAGAGCGAGATCCCGCGGTTTGCCGTGTTATCACCCTTGGGGCCGGGCAGCAATCGCTCGAAGAAGCGCATGGGAATGTTCACGACGTAGGCGATGACAAGACCCGCGAAGATGGCGAGCGTGCCCGCGAGCAGCGCCCCGACGAAGTTTTCGACGGCGCCCCAGTAACGGATGAACAGAAATACGGCCAGTACGCTGATAACCAGCTTCACGCAAGTCGGCCAGCCAATGCTCAACGCGCCTTTGTTATCTTGTTTATCCATACATCCTCAACTCCTTTTATGTCCACGACTCGCCGCTTGCTGGGCATTCCTGGCGAACCCCTCTCCCCAAAACTCACTAACAGAATGCACCTAACTACGGACCCATTATAAGGCTCGCGCCCCACATGTAGGGGCTTTGGGAGCATCGTCCCCTCGGACGGTCGTCCGAAGGGCGTCCGAAGCTCGGCGCGAAGGCACCGCAGGAGAGGGCGAGGGCCTGTAAAACACCCGAGGACGTCCTGGCGCTGGCCAAGGAGGAGGGCTACGAGCTTTCCGACGAGGAGCTGCGGTCGGTCTCCGGCGGCGGGACCTGGAGTGATTTTCTGGAGTGCAAGGCGCATTGCCGCACCGAGCTATGCTGGGAGCTCTATCACCCGGCGGTGTAGCCCCACGCATCCGCGCCGTCAGCCGTGCCGGGCCGCCTCGCTGCCGACGCCCGCGCGCCTCGCGTGCGGCTTCGTCACCACACGTGGTATGGGTCGTCGCCAAAGGCCCTCACGAGAAGCTCTCGCGCTGCCTTCGAGGGGTCGGGAACGCACTCCCATCCGTCCCGCTCGATGACCATGGTGTCCCTCACATCGGTTTTGTAGGGCTTCCACTCGACGCCATCTACGGACGGGTCGCCAGTCTTGGCGAAGTTGACCCACGACTCCCGCACTTTCGCAGCCACCTTGGGGTCGACCTCGCCTGCGTAAATGTTGTTCCCCAGGCTGTTGAACACATAGGCCAGCTCGACGGCGTGGACCGCGCTCTTGAACATGTCGTCTCTGGTCGACGGGACCTTCCACAGGTATGCGCGGGTATCCCCTCCCGCATCCGCGAACCTGTCGGCAAAGTCCAGAATCTCGTATCGCCACAGCTCCGATATGACCCCCGACTTGGCGAGCGCCGCCCTCACGTTCTCATCACCCGCATACTCCTTGGGCACGATGCCCGCCTCGTATTCGAGAAGCTCCTCGAGGGCCGGCTTGCCCTTCTCGCTCGTGTGATTGCAGGCATCGTTGTAGGCGGAGTCCATGTCATCAACCCAGGACTTGAACTTCTCCTTTGCCGTCTCACCCCCAGAATCCTCCATGAGTAGTTCCACTCGTCGTTGTTGCCGCCTATGACGAGCTGCACCCCGCTTCTCGCCGCGTCTTTGAACGCCCCATCCAGATCCTCGGGAATGATGTCCCCGTCAACGACGACATAGCAGCTTTCATTGGCGATGTGGTTCTTGCGATCGATCTCGATCCACTCGTCGCCCGATATCGCCAGGAGGTCCTTCATAATGGCAGCGGCGCGTTACGAAATGGCAAGGCGTAGGATACCCGGCTCCTCCTCGGGCAGGAACTCGGCATGGGCCGCAAGGAGCGCGACAGACAGCTCGTCGACGTACGAGCCGAGGACGTCGCGCGAGACGCCCGCCACAAATAGGGCCCGGCAGTCGACCTCCAGCGTGGCCTGCTCTCCCCCCTCGGCGACCGTGAGAACCATTCGCAGGCCCGGGTCGGCCAGCCCGGCATCGCGCGCGGCAGGAACAAGCCCCGCAACGACCAGCTCCTCTACCACCAGCTCGCAGGCAATCATCATGCGTCTCCCCAGGAACTGACGCGCGCAGAACGTCTGCATCGACGAGACCATCGCGGGATAGTCGAAGTCTGTGCTGCGCACCTCCCACTCCCAGGAACGCACGCGGAAGATGAAGTCGTACGTCTCCTTGCGCTCGGGATGAGCAAAGATCTGCTCGGGCGGGCCCGCCTCCCATACCTCGCCCTGATCCATGTAGAACACGCGAGACGACACATCGCGGGCGAAGCGCATCTCGTGCGTGACCGTGAGCATCGTGAGGCCGCGCGAGGCCAGGCCCTTCATGACCGCCAGGACCTCCGAGACCATTGTGGGATCCAGGGCGCTCGTGGGCTCGTCAAAGAGAAGGATGTCGGGCTTCATGGCCAGGCCGCGCGCGATGGCCACACGCTGGCGCTGCCCGCCCGAGAGCTCGCTGGGCAAGTTGAGCGCCTTGTCGCGCAGGCCCACCTGAGCGAGCAGCTCCAGAGCCTGGTCGTAGGCCTCCTGCTTTCCCATTCCCAGCAGATGCGTGGGCCCATACATGATGTTCTCGGCCACCAGCAGGTGGTCGAAGAGGTTGAAGCTCTGAAACACCATGCCCATCTTGCGGCGCAGAGCCGGCAGGTCGGCGTCTGGCGCGCACACGTCTACCCCGTCCACGAGGATCTGGCCACTCGTAGGCGTCTCAAGCCGGTTGAGGCAGCGCAGGAAGGTGGACTTGCCGGTGCCGGAGGGTCCGATGATGGAGATGACCTCACCACGTTCCACCACGGCGTTCACGTCGCGCAACGGCGTGACGCCCGAGTATTCTTTGCGCAGGTGGGAAACCTCGATAAGACTCATAGCTCAACCCCCTTGATAGTGCGCGGGCGGCGCGTGTAGTCGACGCGGCGAATCACGGCTCCCGCTGCCGCCGCGATGATGCAGCACAGGGCGAAATAGATGACGGCCGTGGATATGAGCGGGAAGAACGCCTCCATCGTGCGGCTGCGGATGAGGTCGCTCGCGCGAGTGAGGTCGATTACCGCGATGTAGCCCACCACTGCGGTCTCTTTCACCAAGCTCACCAAGGATCCCTGCAAAAGCGGCATGAAGTGGCGCGCCGCCTGGGGCAGCACGATGCCAAAGAAGGCTTCGCGATCGGTAAGGCCAAGTGCGAGCGCGGCCTCGGTCTGCCCCGCGTCCACCGCCCGCAACGCGTTCCACATGAGCGAACCCGACCTGGCCCCAAAGGCCAACGTGAACACGATGACGGCAACCACCACCCCGGGCAAGTCGAGCGCGCCAAAGATCACGTAATAGAACACCATGAGCACCACCACAATGGGCAGGCGCGCCATAAGGCCCTCGAAGCCCCCCACCAGAAGGCTCGCCACCCGATTGCCGCGTCGCCGCGCGAGCAGCGCAACGAAGCCCAACAACGTGCCGAGCACACCCGCGAGCAGCGTGATGAGCACGGTCACGCCCAGGCCCGAGAGGATAAGCTGCCAGCGTCCCTCCGTAACGAAGGTCTTCGTAAAGCTCTGGGAAAGGCTGTCGAGAAACGACGGCGCTCCGGCTTGGCCCCCTGCCTTGCGCACCGCGAAGGTCACCGCACCGTGATAGGTCGTGTCGGTGAAGTCCATCGAGCGGGCCCTCTCTTCCGTCACGGTGAGCTCGTTCGCCACCATGTCGATCTTGCCAGCCTCAACGCTGGCCAGAAGAGCGTCGAACGGCATCTGCCTGAACTCCACGCGCATGCCCAGCCCCTTGCCGATGAGCAGCGCCAGCTCCAGATCGTAGCCCACGGGTTTCTCGCCTCGCAGGTAGCCCATGGGCTCGCTTGTTGGGTCCACGCCCACCACAAGCGTGCCGTTTGGCGCGTCCCAGTCCTGCTCGGGCATCTGCTTGCCGCTCTCGTCGGCAGAAACCCACTTCTCGCGCATCGCGTCAAGCGTGCCGTCGGCCCACAGCCCCGCGATCGCCTGGTTCACCCGATCCTTGAGCGCGCTGCCCTTCGGCAGGGCAAACGCGTAGTCGTCTTCCATCAGGCGCTCGGGCAGCATGACGATGCCCGGGTTTCGGTTCACCACGAGCTGCACTATGGGCTCGTCGTTCACCAGAGCGTCGATCTTTCTTGCCCCCAACGCCTGCGCCGCATCGGCAGTTGACGTGAAGTATGATGGGCTGAGGACGAAGTCCTTTCCGGCTTTCTGAGTGATGAGCTTGTCAAACGCCGTGCCCACGCCCATGCCGATGCGCTTGCCCGAAAGCTCGGAGACCTTGGTGTATTCGGGGGCATCCTGAGTGCCTGCCGCACCCCCGGCGGACGCGAGCGTGACAAGCGCCACGTTGTTGTCGTGCGTGGGCACGAAGTCAACGGCCTTCGCACGCTCCTCGGTGATGAGGATGGAGCCACAGCCGATGTCGGCCTTGCCCGCCTCGAGGGAAGACAGCACCTCGCTAAACTCCACCGGAACGAACTCCAAGCGCACGTCGAGCCGCTCCGCCGCATGAAGTAGCAGGTCCACGTCGTAGCCAAGCACCCCGCCCTCGCCCACGTAGGCGCAGGGCTCCAGGCTCGCACAGGCAACCACGCGCAGGGTGCCGTTGCTGCCAGGCCAGGTTTGCTCGGGCACGGTCTTGTTCTCGTTGTCGGCGGCAAGCCACTTGTCCCACAGCTTGTCCAGGGTTCCGTCGGCAGCCAGCTCCTCTATGACAGGCTTCCACGTGGAGAAGTGCGGGCTGCCCTTGGGGAAGGCGGTGCCCATCTTGGCGGTCACGAGGGGCTCGGGAAACAGTGCGAGGTCGGGGTTGCGGTTTACCGCCAGCGTGGCAACGGCGGTGTTGTTCAGCGCGGCGTCGACCTTGCCCGAGCGCAGGGCAAGCAACATATCGGGCCAGCTCGTGAAGTAGAGGGCCTCGCCCAGCCCGGGGCACTTCTCGCGCATCTCGCCCTCAAACGGAGCGCCCGTGATGAGCCCCACCCGCTTGCCCGCAAAGTCATCCCAGGCGTGGTACTCAGATGTCGCTGCGCTTGCCAGGCGCAGTGGCGTCGCGACTCCGACCACCAGCAACGCGGCGCAGATCAGCGCCATGAGCCTTCGCCAACTCGCATGCTTGTGCACGCCGGTCCCCCAAAGTCTCTGTCGCATGAGCGGCCCCTCTTGTCGAATGGAAAATTGATTCTCATACACATGGTACTCGGCACGCCCCGTAAACGCTAACGAGATAAATTGTTTCGTGCATTCTCGTGGCATCGGGCAGCCTCTGCAAAGGCGTCGTTGGACAGGCCTCCATGGCGCCGCAAAACGCCCGGTAAGGCAGCCTCTTCCAGAAGACCAGTCGAGCGATTTGCTCGGATTTTGGGACCTTGGCATGAAAAAAGGCACTCCCCCCCTCTGGCTATGGGAGCGGGCGCATCCGTACGCGAGGGGCTTTAGTTGTACTATATATCCGTGCGACCTGATGTGATCTCAGGCACCGTGGATGGCGTGTCGAGCAATGAAAGAGGTGGTCGGATGTCGTCCCTCAGACACACTCATTCGTCAACCCCCATGCCCATGGCGAGGAGACGGCGGCCCGACGCTGCCGGCCGCCCGTCAGCCACCGCGCATGTGCTCGAAAGGGGGTGGCTCGCATGACGAGACAGAGGCCAGACGATGGTGCCGCACGCGCCCGCGTAATCGTGTTTGCCAACCAGAAGGGCGGCGTTGCCAAGTCCACGACTGCCGAGGCTTTCGCCGCCTCCCTCACCGCACGCGGGTATGCCGTACTCATGGTCGACATGGACGCTCAACCGGGCAACCTCTCCATGCACGTAGGCGCGGACAAGAGCTTGCCTGGCACCCTTGAGCTGCTGGAGCTTAGGCGCCCGACGCGGGAGAAGGTGCTGCGCTGCATACAGCCGACACGCTCCTTCGGTGACGTGATATGCGCCACCGAGGAGCTTGACACTGTGGACAAGTTCATGAACTCCCGCATGGCGCGCGAGCTCATGCTGTCGCGGGCACTCGAACCCATCCTCGACAGTTACGACTTCGTGATAGTGGACACCCCTCCCGCTCTGCAGGTGAGGACGCTCAACGGCATCGCGGCGGCCGACGACGTGGTGGTGCCCTGCATGGCCGACGTTTCGTCGGTCGTCGGCATGAAGGCGGTGCTCGAATGCGCGGCCGAGGTGGGAGAGTTTGTGCACGAGGCAGATCCGCGCGTTGCAGGGGTCGTCGTGACGCGCTACGACGCGCGCAACAGCCTCGAACCCGAGATGCTCGACCAGATAGCTGAGATTGCGGCAGAGTACGACGCCCCGCTGCTCGGGCAGGGCGTGAGGAACACCGTAAATGCTCGAAAGGCGCAGTACAACGGCGTGGCCCTTGGCGAGTTTGCCCCTCAGTCCACGGCAGCGCTTGACTACGAGGAGGCTGTGTCCGCCTATCTCGCCGGCATCGGGATCGGCGACGACAGTCTCGATTCGTAACGCTCGGCTACGAAAAGCCTGAGTCCTATGGCGGGAGGTGTCCAGACAAGCCTCCCGCCATGGCGCCCATACCGCACCCTGCACGGGTGCCATTTATAATGTTTGGGACGCATCGTATTTGGCCCTGTAATAGACCGTATAATCTCCGGCATCTGTCCCCGTTGGTATTTCCGTGCTCCAAGCACTGTTTGGACGCGCAAAGACGAAAGGACCGCCATGGAGACCGAACGCCTCGTACTGCGCCCCTGGGAGGACGCCGATGCAGCAGACCTCTACGAGTACGCCAAGGACCCCGACGTCGGCCCAATAGCCGGCTGGCCGGTCCATACGAGCGTTGAGGACAGCCTGCGCGTCATCCGCGGCGTGCTCGGCAGGCCCGAGACGTACGCCATCTGCCTGAAGGGAGACGGCCGCGCAATCGGCTCCATCGGCCTGCGCCTCAACGGGCACACCGACATGACCGACCGCGACGACGAGTGCGAGCTCGGCTACTGGCTCGGAAGGCCCTTCTGGGGCCGTGGCATCGTACCCGAGGCCGTGCGCGAGATTCTGAGCCACGCCTTCTGCGAGCTGGGCATGCGCTGCGTGTGGGTGGGCTACTACGACGGCAACGAGAAGAGCCGCCGCGTGCAGGAGAAGTGCGGCTTCCGCTACCAGTGGACGACCGACGAGGTCGACGTGCCGCTCATGCACGAGGTTCGTGTCGGCCACGTGAGCAGGCTCACGAAGGAGGAGTGGCTAGAAGGACTCGAGGCAACATCGCACAGCTGCGAACGGACGATCGTATAGTGTCTAAGCATGCGCCTACGCTTTGCACCACATCGAGGGGCCGTCAACAGGGATCCTATCAAACTGTGCGTGCCCCGCACGTTTCACGCCGTAGTGATAGTGGGTCTCGGCGCTGCTGTCCCCCTCGTAGCAGGCGATGTACTCCGCCGTGCCCGAGGCTGTCATATTTCCCCTCCTCTAGTACGTTTTGCGGTGCCCTTGTGCGCTTTTGCGACGCCACCGTTTTCCTGTTTCTCACAATCGTGCGCGGCGCATACCTACCAACAGGAAGTACATTCCCGCAACCAAGAGTGAGGTAACGGCTACGGCTGCGGTAGCGTCTCCTGTTTTGGGAAGGGAGGTGGCCTTTGCAGTCGCAGACATTTTGGCGCTCGTTTGGGGACTGGTGGGTTTCGTAGTGTTTTCTACATCAGTTGCGGTATGGCCCTGATCTGCAGAACCATCTGCAGGCGCCTCGACGGTCTTGCTCTGCGGCTCGAAGGCCGGGTTCTTGAACGTGACGGTCAGCGTCGTTCCCGAAGCCGTGGCTGCAACCGTCTCGACCTCCACATGAGATGCGTCATACTCGCACACGCGAGTGGCCGTGCAGGCGCTGTTGTCGCTGGACCACTCGTAAGTGGGCACGCCCCACTTGTGCTCATGCACATCGACTGGGATGATCACACGTCCAATCCCCCATACGTGCGCGACCACATATGCGGTTCCGGGTGCAAGCCCCCTGATCTGCGCCGACGTCCCATCGGCGCTGGGCACGACCTGAACAAGGTTCTCGGAGCCGCTCTCCAGAACCCACTCGTTGGTGCCGCGCTCGCTATTGGCGAAATCGGCTATGGTCAAGCCTTCGCTGTTAGGACCGTAGAGCTCAAGCTCCGCCGTCGTGCCTTGCTCGCCAACGCAAACGGAAAGCCTCTCCGCACCACCTGCCAGCCGCGCGTATACACCGCCTTGCGGGTCGAACGCATACACCTTTATGGGGAAGTTGTCGTACACCGTGTCTTGCGCTTGCTCGAGCTTCTTCTTCGTTACACCCTCACCTATTGCCGATTCTTCGTTCAGCTTCAGAAACTCATCGCGCACGGCCTCGTTGGCCCAGCTGCCCCACGCCCCGTCCGAATAGATGTAACTTTCGTCGTTTTGCACGGCAACCGAGTAGCTCGTGGAACCGCCCAGATCAGCGAGCTCGCTATCCGGGCCAAGACCGGTCGGGTAGTCGACCACATACTTGCCCGAAGCCAACTTTTGGGTGACGACCACCGAGTAGGACTGGCCTGGCACAAGGTCGACGGCCACATCGTCAAGGTAGGTGATATAGAAGCCCGCCAGCTCGTGCGCCTGCGTGACGCTCGTGACCAGATAGCCGTCTTCGGGCGTGGTGAAGCCGTCGTTCAAGAGATACACGTCCACAGTGACCGTCGTGTTAGGCGTTTTGGCGATGTCCGATACAGCCAGCAGGATCTCCTCCGTCTTGGCGGTGAAGACATTGGCGGATTTGATGAGCTCGTCGTTCTCGTTCGCCCCCATGCTAAAGACCGGCATCAGGTCGTACTGATTGCAGTGCAGCGTGTTGCGGTTGTAGGAGCCGCCACGTGCGATGATGTCGGTGGCAAAGACAAACGACTCAGGCGTGCCGAGCGACTGGTCGTAGTAGGACAGCCAGAAGTAACCCGAGCCCACCATGACCGGCTCACCGTTTTCGTCGACCACCGGGTTGCCGTCGGCGTCGGTTTTCTGAACGGGTATGCCCCAGTCGCCCGCCCCTCGGTTGGGGAACTCCCGCTCACCGGAGCCCCAGCTGTTCTTGCACAGCCACGCGCCGTTCGCAGGAGGCACGGTCTGCGCCGTCGCCTCTTCATCCACGACGTAGTTGCCGTCCTCGTCGGTGAGGTAGTTTTCCTCTTTGTACCCGCCTCTCGGATCCTTGAGCTGGTACACCTCGTGGCGGAAATTGCCTGCCGAGTAATTGTCGTCCCAGCCGATAATAGTGACGGCATGGGTGGCACCGGCCAGCTTATAGGTGTAGTGCGCCCATTTGTCTGAGATGAACATCGTCGATGCGGCTTGCCCGGGCATCGCGGTGTCTGCTTGGTAGCAGATGGAAACCCCGCGTATTTGCATGAGCTGCTCTTTTATAGCCGCGGTGCCCTCTGGGTTGTACTGATACGCGGACGTTTCTTCGTCGATGCGAGCGGGATTGGGAAGGAAATACGCCTCCTTGAGCACGTAGTCCTGCATGAAGCGCAGGTCTTGTTCGAGCGTCCAGTCGTCATCCGCCGAATAGCAGTACCGGGGGATGCTGCCGTCTCTGCTGGACTGTACCAAGCCCTTCTTGCCGCGGTAGACGAGAGACTCGTCTGCGCTTTCAATCGTGGGCCCTATGCCGGCGGCAAAGGAGTTAGTGGCCAGGAAGGTGCTGCCTCCCGTGTTGTAGAAATCGCCTGAAACAAGCGGCTCGGTAAGAGTGCGCCTGCCGTCTACCATCTTGTACTTGTTGCTGAACATGCCTTCGCCATTCTGCGAACTGGCAGGGTCGTCAATGTGGGACTGCGCGAAATACGCCAACTGCTTCTCGGAGAAGTCCAAGGTCTTGTACGCGTTTGGGTCGTCCGCCAGGTGCGAGCCGAGCACGCTCGTCTCGGCGGCGGACATGGCCGCAAAACCCCAACAGGTACCGAAGGGGTTCTGAAACTTGACGGGGGTCACGTAGCACCGACCGTCCACGTCGCGTAGGTCGAAGGAAGCCGGCAAGCTTTCCGCCACGTTGCCCTCCGCTGCATAGGCGGGCGAGGCGGAGAAGCACGCTAACACGAGCAGGGTGGTCACGAATACGATCGGGATCAACCTTTTGTGCCATGCCGTTGCGTCGTTCATGGGGCCTCCTTCTCCTTTGACGTTGGCCCAAGTATAGGATTTCCGCAGTACGGAAAGGGTGCTTCTTCCCGTGTAACGCATGGGGGATGATGCTGGGGACGCGCATCGTCCGCAAGATGGGCTACGAGACCGCCTGCCACCCGGACAACGACCGCGTACCCGAGAACTATCCCGCCCTGTCGGTACGACGCCCACCTCAGCCATGTCCTGCGCCTTCTCGGCAGCAGTGTCGGAGATGATCAGTTGAAGAGAGGTGGACCTCGCCCTCGTCGGCAAGCTCCTTGCCAAGGCCCCCGTTCATGTGGGGGAAGGACATGGGGAAGGCTCGCGGGAGGACCTTCCGGCAGGCGCGCGTGCCGTGCGATGTTGCACATGAGCGCCGGGCCGTCCGAGCCACCTCGGTGGCCGTCTTCACGCATCACATGCTGCGTCGGCGATGACGAAAAGGACGATGGCTATCGAGATGAACGAGCTCTTCGTACTCCCGCACCCGCCCGGCAAATGGGAGACGCGAAGGCAGTCGATTGGTGGCAAAAAAATCTCCTGACCATTCAAGCAGATCAGGAGACGTGTTTTTGGTCGCGGGGCAGGATTTGAGCCTACGGCCTCCGGGTTAGGATTGTTGGGGCATACTATCTGACGTGACGGGTATCACTTTTGTCGCCACCACATAACCGATCAATCCGGCAACAACACCAATTATCATTCCTCCCAGCACGTCGCTCGGATAATGAACGCAACGGATGATTCTCGTGATTCCCACGATGACTGGGATAACCAGGAGAACCCATGCCCACCTTTTCCTATCCTTGATGAGGACAGCGGCAAGAGCCGTAAATGTCGCAAAGTTCAAAGATGTATGGCCGGACGGGAAAGACAGGTCATCCTCAAGATGCGAGCCGGCACTTACCCAGTGAGCCTCATAGGTTTCCCAAAATGGAGTGTCCCGCAGCGTTACATAGGGCCTCAGCCTTCCCACGCCCGGTTTGATCAGGACGTTCACCAGAAGAAAGGCCACCAAAAAGGCAACCACCATCGCCACTCCGTACCTTCTGGTCTTCTTCGGAAAACAAAGGGCCAGCGAAATTAAAAGATAAATGATGTAGGCCGTCGTATCTCCCAGATGCTGGCACACATCGGCCAATCCGATGGTCGCTGAGTTCTGAAACTGCCAGAAAAATGTATAGACCGCGGTATCAAATCCGTAAAGAAGCTGATCCATTGCTGCACTTCCTTTCCATGGGACCAATACCGACCATCATACACTCCCTTGATGTCTTTCCTTATCCTCTTGAGGTTTTCCATCGCCCCGTTTGCGTTCAGTGGTCGCCAGCGGTCACCGCTCCCGACAAGGGCATTCCCACGCGACGTGAGCAACAAAGCGACGGACAACTCCCCTTTCCCCTGTGTCTAAGCTCATAGCTTTCGGAGGATCACGCCGAGTACCGCAGGTGCGTCAACTGCCGCATCCCGTGGCTGCCAAGGAGATGAGCTTACCTTGGAGTCTCAGCTTGGCTCAGCCTGGCTCATCTAGGCTTCAAGAGGTGCAAATTGGTAGCGCATATGCGATAATGACAATGTTAGACTTAGTTAACTTATATAGAGACGCCTGCATATAGAGACACGTATCGAGAAGAGGACTCTATCGCTCGGTAGAGCATAGAGAGCACGAGGGGCGCATTATGGACGACGCCGAATACAAGAATCTGTCAATCAGGGAGTTCACGAAGGCCGCCGAAGTGTACGACAGCGGCCACGCGGGTATCTACGAGATGTGCAAGGACGACTATCCGCCCATCGTCGAGGAGCTGAGGAAAGACGGTTTCGAGGACCTCCTCGACGTGGGCTGCGGGACGGGCCCGATGGTCGAGCTGCTGGCGTCCGAGTTCCCGGACAGGCGCTACACGGGGCTCGACCTGACGCCTCGGATGATCGAGGTCGCGAATGCGAAGGGCATCGAAGGCGCACGCTTCGTCGTGGGCGACGCCGAGGACCTACCGTTCGACGACGCGAGCTTCGATGCCGTCATCTGCGCGAACAGCTTCCACCACTACCCCAACCCACAAGCCTTCTTCGACGGGGTCGCGCGCGTGCTGCGCCCTGGCGGCCGGCTGGTCCTGCGCGACTACACGGCCGCAGCGCCTGTCCTGTGGCTCATGAACCACACGGAGATGCCGCTGGCGAACCTCGCGGGCCACGGAGATGTACGTGCGTACACGCTCGATGAGGTCCGTGCGCTCTGCATCAAGTCCGGACTCGTGCCGGTCAAGCTGGAGGCCCAGAGGAAGTTCCGGCTGCACCTGGTCGCGCGCAAGCCAGCAGGCGTCTCCGACCATCAGCTTCAGTTTGGCGACATCCAGGAGACGGCGCTCGTCACGCTAGCGATACGCGCGAGCGAAACAGCCCGGCCAAACCCGCGCATCCGCGACGAGAAGGCCGCCGAGATTATCAGCTCGCTGGGCGTTGACGTGAGCAAGTATGACCCGTTCCTCTCGCATGAGGGCGTAGTCGCGCGCACCATCATGTTCGCAGACGCGCTGCGCGTGCTCATCGAGCGGTATACCGACGCCCTGTGCATCAACCTGGGCTGCGGCTTCGACGACAAGTTCAGCCAGGTCGACAACGGCCAGATCGCGTGGTTCGACGTAGACCTGCCCGACCAGATCGCTGTGCGCCGTAAGGTCTTTGGGGACCGTCCACGCTGCACGATGCTCGAGGGAGACGCACTCGACGGCGCCTGGACGACACAGCTGCCAAAGGACCGCTCGACCACCATCGTGGTGATGGAGGGCGTGCTCGAGTACTTCACCAAGGAGCAGGTGGCCGCCTGCCTGCACACGCTGTGCGACTCGTTCGAGCACGGCTGGCTCGTCGCCGAGATGAACTCGATGTTCATGGTGAGGCACTCGAAGCGGCACGACGCCATCAAGAACACCAACGCCACCTTCAAGTGGGGGACCGACTCCGGCGAGGAGTTCGTCGAGCTGGAGCCGCGCCTGCAGCTCGTCTCGGAGCAGAGCTACAACGCGGAGATGGGCAAGCACACTCTGCGCGGCAAGCTGTTCGCCGCCACGCTCGGCAAGAACGTGAACAATCGCCTAGCAGTGTTTGCGTGGTGACAGAAGGTTGATCTCGAAGATGCCTGTCGTCAGGCCCTTTCGCACTTCAGACCCTTTCGCCCCATTAGTTAGGTTCATCTAACTTTATTGCGAGCCAGTGCGTGTTCGGGTCTTCGGAGTACCGTCGCCACAACCGACTCGAGCACCTGGACGAATCCAGCAACCAAGCGTGAAGCCGACAGAAGGAGGAAGCATGACAGAAACGGCCAAGAGGAAAAGCGACTTGGGCATATTGCTCGAATACGCAGGAGATCGCCGCGGGCTCACGTTCCTGGGCTTAACGCTATCCGCGATTGCCATGGTGTTGAGCATGGCGCCCTACATCTGCATCTGGCTGGTGGTGCGTGACCTTGTGGCAGTCGCCCCGAACTGGAGCGCGGCAAGCAATGTCAGCGCGTACGGATGGACCGCATTCGCCTTTGCGGTTGCGGGCATCATCGTGTACTTCGCGGCACTCATGTGCACACATCTGGCAGCCTTCCGCACGGCATCCAATATCCGCAAGCAGGGCATGGCGCATTTGATGCGCACGCCGCTCGGCTACTTCGACAACAACGCGAGCGGCCTCATCCGCAACCGCCTGGACGGCGCCTCGGCCGAAACCGAAACGCTGCTGGCGCACAACCTGGCCGACATCGTGGGCACGGTCGTCATGCTCATCAGCGTGATTGCGATCATGTTCGTGTTCGATTGCCGCATGGGTATGGCATGCCTGTTCGCAGCCATCATCTCCATCATCTCCATGTTCACGATGATGGGTGGCAAGAACGCTGGCCTCATGCGGGAATATCAGGCCGCGCAGGATCGCATGAGCAAGGCGGGCACCGAGTACGTGCGCGGCATCCCCGTGGTAAAGGTGTTCCAGCAGACGGTGAGCTCGTTCAAGGCTTTCAGGGAGGCCATCGACGACTACAGCGAGAAAGCCAGCTTCTATCAGGGAAAGGTGTGCCGCGTTCCCCAGGCGGTGAACCTCACCTTCACCGAAGGCGCTTTCGTGTTCCTAGTGCCAGTCGCACTATTATTGGCACCCGATGCCCTTGCCTCAGGCGACTTCGCGGGCTTCGTGACCGATTTCGCGTTCTACGCGGTGTTCTCCGCCATCATCTCCACCGCTTTGGCGAAGATTATGTTCGCAGCCAGCGGCATGATGCTGGCGAGCACGGCCCTTGGACGCATCCGGCAAGTGATGGACGCGCCCACGCTTGACATCGCGGCAACCCCAGCCGTGCCGCTGGACAACCGCGTCGAGTTCAAAGATGTTTCCTTCACCTACGAGGGCGCTACCGATCCAGCTCTGAAAAACGTGTCGTTTACAGCGGAGCCCGGGTAGACCGTCGCCCTCGTGGGCCCGAGCGGCGGCGGCAAGACGACAGCCGCAAGCCTCATCCCCCGCTTCTGGGATGTTGCGTCCGGCCGCGTGGAGGTCGGGGGCGTGGACGTGCGTGCCATGGACCCGCACGTGCTCATGGACCAGATCGCCTTCGTTTTCCAAAACAACCACCTCTTCAAAACATCCATCTTGGAAAACGTGCGTGCCGCTCGTCCCGAGGCCACGCGCGAAGAGGTGGAGGCGGCGCTTTCCGCCGCGCAATGTGACGACATCATTGCGAAGCTGCCCGAGGGAATCGACACGAGGATCGGTGCGGCGGGCACCTACCTTTCCGGCGGCGAGCAGCAGCGCGTTGCGCTCGCGCGTGCCATTTTGAAAGACGCGCCCATCGTGGTCCTCGACGAGGCGACCGCGTTCGCCGATCCCGAAAACGAGGCTCTCATCCAGAACGCGTTCGCAAGTCTTGCCGAAGGGCGCACGGTCATCATGATCGCACATCGCCTCTCCACGGTCGTAAGCGCCGATAAGATCATCGTTCTCGATGCGGGCGAGGTCGTCGAGAAGGGCACACATGAAACGCTCGTGGCAGCCGGCGGCCTCTACGCCCGCATGTGGAACGACTACAACAAGGCCGCGACATGGCGCATTGGCGCTTCGGGGCGAACGTCGGCAGCAGGTGCGACAAGCGGGCATGAACGACCCGAATCATCAACCGAAGGTGAGGCGATATAGATGTTCGGAAAGAAGTTCCAGAGGAAGTTCGCCCTCTCCGACCAAGGCGTAGCCACCATAAAGAAAGGTACGTTCTGGACCGTCGTCGTGAACTTGACGGCAATGGTCGGCATGGGCTTGCTCTACCTGTTGATGACGCAGTTCACGAACACCCTGACCGATGGGACAGGTCTTCCAGATGCCGCACTGTTCTTCCCGCTCACGCTCGCCTTCGTGGTGCTGTCGTTCATCACGCACCTACAGCAATACGACGCCACCTATGGCCTCGTCTACGACGAGGTGAGGGCCATGCGCGTGGGGCTGGCAGAGCGGCTGCGCAAGCTCCCCTTAAGCTTCTTCGGCAAGCGCGATCTGGCCGACCTCACCGAAACCATCATGGGCGATGTGAACCGCATGGAGCACGTGTGGTCACACGCGGTCGGATACCTCTACGGCAGCTATATCTCCACGGCCATCATCGCCGCTATGCTCTTGGCCATGGACTGGCGACTGGCCATCGCATGCTTGTGGGGCGTACCTGTGGCGTTCTTGCTGCTGTTTGGGAGCCGTAGGCTGGCAGAGCGCAATTCTGCCGCCACGAAGGCAGCGGCGCTTGAAGTCTCCGACGGCATTCAGGAGACGCTTGAGAACATTCGCGAGATCCATGCGACCAACCAACAACAACGCTACCTCGAGGACCTCAACGCCAAAATCGATGTGCACGAGCAGACGATGGTCAAGGGGGAGCTGGCAACCGGTCTGTTTGTGAACGGTGCGAGCGTCATCATGCGCCTAGGTGTGGCAACAACCATCCTCGCAGGTGCCAACCTCATCCTGTCCGGACAGGTCGACTTCATGGTCCTGTTCTTGTTCCTGCTAGCCATCACGCGCATCTACGCCCCCTTCGACCAGAGCCTCACCATGATTGCCGAAGTGTTCCTCTCCCAGGTTTCCGCCGACCGCCTGACGGCTATCTACGATACGCCCATAGCCGAGGGTGACGAGACCTTCGCGCCGGTAGGCCACGACATCGTGTTCAAGAACGTTGGCTTTGCCTACGACGACGAGCAAGTGCTCCGGGGCGTGAGCTTCACTGCCAAGGAGGGCGAGACAACGGCGCTCGTGGGCCCGAGCGGTTCGGGCAAGAGCACGTGCGCACGCCTGGCCGCGCGCCTGTGGGATGCCACGGAGGGCGCCATCGAAGTCGGCGGCGTGGACATCACGACGGTCGACCCCGAGGTGCTACTGACCGACTACTCCATGGTGTTTCAGGACGTGACGCTGTTCGACGACACCATCATGGAGAACATCCGCCTAGGCAAGCTCGGCGCCACCGACGAAGAAGTGCTTGCAGCAGCCGAGGCGGCCAACTGCGATGAGTTCGTGAGCAAATTGCCACAGGGATACGACACGCCCATCGGCGAGAATGGTGCCAGGCTTTCGGGCGGCGAGCGCCAGCGCATCTCCATCGCGCGCGCCTTGCTAAAGGATGCCCCTATCGTGCTTCTGGACGAGGCGACGGCATCGCTGGATGTAGAAAACGAAACGAAGGTGCAAGGTGCGCTCTCACGCCTGCTGCAGGGCAAGACCGTTCTCGTGATCGCGCACCGCATGCGCACGGTGGAGGCCGCCGACAAGATCGTCGTGATCGCAGACGGGCGCCTGACCGAGGAGGGCGCGCCCGCCGACTTGCTCGCCGACACGAACAGCGTCTTTTCCCACATGCGCCAGCTGCAGTCGGCAAGCGATCGATGGAGCGTGTAGTCGAAACAGACGCCATGCGGGCACCTTCTCCGTGTTCTTCGGCTGGGCGGCGGCGCTGGCGAAGCCACCTGGAGCCTTGTCCCAACGATGGCCTGCCACGTCATACCGAGTCCCGACGACTCACCCGTTCGGTCTATAATGAGCGACAAGTTACAATCGGAGTTCGCGACCTCAGGTCGCCGCATTAAAGGAGAATGAGGATATGAAGAACCTCGGGTTCGGCATGATGAGACTGCCGGTGCTGAACGGCGACCCAACCGACTTCGACTACGACCAGCTGAACCAGATGGTGGACGCCTTCCTGGAGGCGGGCTACACCTACTTCGACACGAGCTACGTCTACCACAACGGCAAAAGCGAGGAGGCGACGCGCAAGGCCCTGGTCGAGCGGCACCCCAGGGACAGCTTC
>JAGAWD010000227.1 GCA_017941585.1 Olsenella sp.
CGGGCTTCGCGGCCGGCTTGGGCTCCGCCTTCTTCTCCGCGGGCTTCGCGGCCGGCTTGGGCTCCGCCTTCTTGGTCGCGGGCTTCGCAGCTGCCTTGGGCTCCGCCTTCTTGGTCGCGGGCTTCGCGGCCGGCTTCTTCTCCGCGGGCTTTGCGGCCGGCTTCGCGGCCGCCTTGGGCTCGGCCTTCTTCGCGACAGTCTTCTTCGCAGCAGGCTTGGCCGCGGGCTTCTCCTCTGCGGGCACCGCAGCCGGCTTCTCGTCGGCCGTGGTTTTCTCGATGTCCTCGAGGACGAACGGCAGGAAGTAGCTCATCTGCTTCTTCCACCAGTACCAGTCGTGGCTCACGTCGCGGCCCCAGAAGTCGCACCAGTGGTCGACGCCAAGACGATTGAGCTGGTCGTTGATGAAGCGCACGTCACCAATGCCGTCCTCGTGGCCACCCTGGCCGACGCAGAAGACGAACTGGCGCTTGTTGTAGATGTCGACGTAGGGATGGTCCTTCACCATGTTGGGGAGGAATGCCGTGAGGTCGTTGTTGTAGAGGGTGGAGCTCATCCAGTTGCCAAAGAAGTAGCTGGAGCGGTAGACGCCGGAAAGCGAGATGCAGCCCTGGAAGAGGTCCGGTCGCCTCGTGGCGGCGAGTGCTGCGTGGAGGGCTCCCATCGAGCAGCCGACGGCGAGGGGGCGGCGGCTGGAGCCATTGAACTCGTGCACGCGAGGAACGAGCTCGTCGGTCACGAAGCGGAAGTAGTCCTCCTGGCGCTCGGCGCGGGCGTTCTTGTCGCCGTCGAAGTTTGACCAGGTCTGCTCGTCGATGCTATCGACGGAGAAGAGCTGGATGGTGCCGGACTCGATGAACGGGGCGAGGGTATCGACCATGCCCATGTTCTCGAACTCGCCGCACTTGGAGTCCTGCGTCTGGAACGCGACGACGGGATAGCCCTTATCGCCGTAGACGATCATAGACATGTCCTGGTTGAGGACATTGCTGTGGTTTGTGTATTGCTCACGCTTCATTAAGAATCAGTCTCCTCGGTATATTCCCGTTGACACTTGTTGCATTTTGGGGCGGTACTTTCCGCCAACGGTAGGATTTTAACAGTTAAGTGACGAGAATTGGAAAGCTGCGAACAGTTTTGACAATTCAACTACTTTCTGCGAGCACAGGATTTCTGGTTGCAAATTGGCTTCACGCGCTTGTCTCGATTAAATCGGCATCATCGCGGCTGAGAGGGGGGCAAGATTCGCTCAACCGTAGTCAGAATCCAAGGGGGATGCGGTGTCTAAGCGCGCCGGCAGTCTGTGTGCTCACGGGAGGAGGCATATCCCGATTGCCTCGTTCGTGTAAGTGACCAGCGAAAACGCGCTCCCGTTCCATGCCGCGCTGGGGCTTTTCGAGATGGGACGGCTCGACGGAATCGTCATATTGCTTGGCCGATCGACGCATTGCGCAACGCTACTGTTGCTAATTTCTAAACTGTTATCGCTGTTCTGGCGCGTGGGGGCGGCATAGGGGCAACATGGTTGGTATAAGTTCGAGTAATAGGATCTGCCTTCCGACGGCCTCGCTTCTAGCGTGTGGCGCTGCGGGAGCGGATGAGTTCGCATGGGAGGAATGGATGAGTTTAATTGGTACGAAATGCGTTCAGGCTGGCTATACCCCGGGCGATGGCGAGCCCAGGCAGATTCCCATTGTCCAGTCGACCACGTTCAAGTACGACACCTCCGAGCACATGGGCCAGCTCTTCGATCTTGAGGCTTCTGGCTACTTCTACACGCGCCTGCAGAACCCCACCAACGACATGGTGGCGGCCAAGATTGCAGCGCTCGAGGGCGGTGCGGCCGCCATGCTCACAAGCTCTGGACAGGCCGCGAATTTCTTCGCGGTCTTCAACATTGCCGAGTGTGGTGACCACGTGGTCGCGAGTCAGTCCATCTATGGTGGCACATTCAACCTTCTGGCACACACGCTGCGTAAGATGGGCATCGAGCTGACCTTCGTCTCTCCCGACTGCACGCCCGAGGAGCTCGACGCGGCCTTCCGTCCCAACACCAAGTGCGTCTTCGGCGAGACTGTCGCCAACCCAGCGCTCACGGTTCTCGACATCGAGAAGTTCGCCCATGCCGCTCATGATCATGGCGTGCCCCTGATCGTGGACAACACGTTCCCCACGCCCGTCAACTGCCGACCCATAGAGTGGGGCGCCGACATCGTGACGCACTCCACCACGAAGTACATGGACGGTCATGGCGTTGCGGTCGGAGGCGCGATTGTCGACTCAGGCAAGTTCGACTGGATGGCTCACGCAGACAAGTTCCCCGGCCTCTGCACGCCTGATGAGTCATATCACGGTATCGTCTATGCCGAGAAGTTCGGCCAGGAGGGTGCCTTCATCACCAAGGCAACGAGCCAGCTCATGCGCGACTTCGGCTCCATCCAGAGCCCGCAGAATGCGTTCTACCTCAACCTCGGCCTCGAGAGCCTGCACGTGCGCATGCCGCGCCACTGCGAGAACGGGCAGGCGCTCGCCGAGTTCCTTGCGAGTCATCAAAAGGTGGAAAGCGTAAACTACCCCGGGCTTCCCGGTGACCCGTACTACGAGCTGGCCCAGAAGTACCTGCCGAACGGCTCGTGCGGCGTGGTCTCGTTTGAGGTGGCGGGCGGCCGTGCTGCGGCGGAGAATTTCATGGCGGCGCTGCGCCTCTGCGCCATCGAGACACATGTTGCTGACGCCAGGACGTGCTGCCTCCACCCCGCAAGTTCCACGCACCGTCAGATGACGGACGACGAGCTCATTGCCGCCGGCATCGGGCCTGCCATGGTGCGCCTTTCCTGCGGCCTCGAGGATAAGGAGGATCTTATCGCTGACGTCTCCCAGGCGCTGGAGACCATATAGCAGCTAATCGAGAGCGCGCATGTCGGCGGGCATGCCCCCGAAGCTCGGCGTGTCGAGCTATTGGGCATGAACGAAACGAAGGCCAGGGACTTGAGTCCCTGGCCTGGAACCTTTAGGTGCGTCTCTTTTTCTACTCACCTATGGGGCTACGCCTTTGGGAGAGGCCGCGTCGCGCGTCGCGCGTCACTACTCCTGCGAGTCTTGCATGCGGGCCTGGGCGAGTGCGCGGAGCGTACCGTAGTCCTCCGTTTCCGCGAAGGTCGCGATGCCAGAGGCAAACAACGGTCTCACGCGTTTCCCGTCGACGTTCGTAATCTGGGTAACGGAGTGGTGGACCCGTTCGGCGATGCTACGGGGATCCTCTCCTGGCGTGAGCTGCCACATGAGGCCAAAAGATCCCTCAAGCATGCGCGCGCAGATGCCGCGCACGCCGACTGCCTGTCGTGCGATATCGGCGACCTTGTCGATGAGTCGATCTTCGAATTCGCGACCATAGGTGGATTTGATTGCGTCCAGGCCACGTATGTCAAGCTCCATGTAGGCAAAGTCTGTGCCCCTGCGCCTGTAGATGTTTTCGTAGGCGACCGCATTTTCGCCCAGTCCTTTGGCGTTGAGCAGCCCAGTCTGGGCGCCTTTAGTTGAAAGATCTCCGGAGCTGCGGTCGATTGCGTTCCTGTCGGTGACATCGACGAAGTACCCAATGAGCCCGCGCGTCTCACCATCGTGGGCGATTCGGCGCTTCGTGGCCACGATGTCGCGTCTGCGACCGCCCGTGATGCAAGTGCCATGCTTGTCGTTCACCTCGACACCACGCTCGAGGAGGAGCTCCTCGTCCCTCATGAATTGCTCGGGGTCGATGTGCCAGCCCATTTCCTCGTCGGTCTTACCGACGAAACTCCTGTCGTCCGAAAAGCCGTAATAGTCCTTGAAGAACTGGTTTGCGCCGACGAAGCGGCGACTCTCGTCTTTCCAGAAGACGCCTACCGGCAGAGAGGAAATGAGCGTTCGGAACAGGTCGCGCTCGGTGATTCCCGTGTCGCCGGACACCCGGTCGATGACGGTCTGGTTGACGTTGCGCATGCCGATGATGGCCGTCTCCCTGCCGGAGATGGCGGCGATGCCGAGAAAGACCGTCTTCCAGGAGTAGCCGCCGCCTGAGCTGCGCATGCGGAAGGCCTCCGTGACGAAGCCGCTGCCCTTTGCCCCCATGCGATCCCTGAGCGTCGTGAGGTCCACGAAGGACAGGTAGCGTCCGGCGTCCTGCGGATGGACGTACGAGCGAGAGAACTCCGCGAAAGCCTCGGTACTGACGCGCTTCCGCGGGTCGCGCTCGGGAAAGTACTCGTCGTGCGCTGCGGTGCCGTGATAGAGGTTCGCCATCGTCTTGGTTCCGAGGTCAATGAGGTCGATTCTGTCGTAGGCGGGCAGCAGGTTCTTGAGGGCCTGTACGTGCGCGTCGGAGTCCTCCTGCTGCTCGCCGAGACTCTGGGACATGAGGAGCAGAAACGCATACGTCTCGTCGGGCCCGTTGGCGATGCGACGCACGCGCACGAGCCGCGTGCTACCGTTCTCGACGAGATCCATGGACATCTCTTTGCCGGTCTTCGCGGCAGCTAGGACCAGGTCCATGAACCGGGAGGCCTGGAGGTCCGCCCTGTCGGAGATGGCGTCCTCCACGTGAGACTCGTCGTGGAAGCCGACCGAGCCGATGATGTTGCGATACCCCTGGCTCATCGAGAGGAAATGCACCCTGCCCGCGCGGAGCTCCATGATCGCGAGGGGAGCGTCGTCGGCGTTGCTCTCGGCCATCTCGAGCATCGGCGTGGGGGAGAGGGGGTTCGCCCTGCCAATCTGGTTGTAGTAGCCGCGCTCGTTGTAGTTCTCGTCGGGCAGGACGCGGCGTCTGAGCATGTCGAGGTAGACCTCGGCGGGCTCTGGTCTGCCGAAAAGGTAGCCTTGGATCATCTCGCAGCCAATGCTCTTTAGGAACTCGAGCTGCTCGGGCGTCTCGACTCCCTCGATCAACGTGTGGGTCCCCATGCGCTTTGCCAGATCGACGATCGACGAGATGATCTGGCGCGAGCGTGGGTTGCTGCTGAACTCCCTCAGGAAAACCATGTCTATCTTGACCACGTCGAAGGCGAAGTCCTTCAGGGTGTTGAGGGAGGAGTAGCCACTTCCGAAGTCATCCATCCACACCTCGTAGCCCGCCAAGTGGAACTTGTCTATAGTGCTCCGAAGGAGCTGGGGGTTCTCTGCGAGCGCGCTCTCCGTGATCTCGATGTGAACGACGTCGTGTGGTATGCCGTGCGTGGAGACGATGCCGTCTACCAGCGAGAAGATGTCGCAGAGCTGGAAGTCAAGGCGAGAGAGGTTGATGGAGAACGGGATGTACTTGGAGGAGGGCTCTCCCTCCATCTCCCTAATCCACTTCTTGCACGCGCACTCCAGCATGTAGGCGTCGAGCTGGTGGATGATGTGGCCGCGTTCGAGCACCTCCACGAAGACGGCGGGAGAGATCATCCCCATATCCGGGTCATTCCATCGGGAGAGCACCTCGAATCCGCAGACCTTCTCGGTGATGGTGCGCACGACGGGTTGGAGATAGACCTCGATGCAGCCACTCTCGAGGGCGATGTGGAAGTTGTCGAGTATGTGACGGCTGAGCGTCTCCTCGCTTTCGAGCCGCTCGTCGTAGCGATACCAGGAGAGGTCATACTTACCGCGAATCGAGTCACAGGCGAACTTGGCCTTGTCACATGCGGTACCAATGCTCGTCTTCGTGTTCTCGATCTTGTAGATACCGGCCTTGAGCAGGATGTTCACGTCGCGTCGAAGGACGAACGTCCTCGCCCTTACGTGGTCGATCGCCTTCTCCGTGTCGTAATGACGCACGAGAAGGAAATAGTGGTCCTCCGCAAACCTGGAGGCGAGCTGTCCAGGGAAGTTCTCCTTGATGGCGTCCGCAATGCCGACGAGCAGCTCGTCTCCCGCCTCGAGGCCATAGCGAGCGTTGTAGGTCTTGAAGTTCTCGAGGTTGAGAAACACCACCTCGAGCCCATCCTCCACAGCCCCCCTGTCTTCGAGGATGATCGACGCCCTGCGTCGGAACTCGAGCATCGACGCCAGCCCCGTAAGCTGGTCTACTCTCTGGCTGCCGGAACGGTTCTCCCTGCGCGTCCTCGACTCCATGCCCGGTTGGTAGGCCACGCCGGTGATGGCATTCTTCCCAGCGGCCTTTGACTCCAGCAGCTTGTCATCTGCCAGTGCGACCATCGCGAACACGTCCTCTTTTGAGGCGGCACTGCCGAAGGTGTAGCCGATACTCGACGTGAGGATGGCCTTGTCCCGCAGAGACTCGATGAGCCGCAGGGACTTTTTGAAGTAGCTTGCCATGGCCACGAATCCCTCGGGTGAGGTATCCCATACGATTACGAGGAACTCGTCGCCTCCCTGGCGGTAGACGTTTTCGCTGCCGAAGGCATGGGCAAGCGAGCTTGAGAATGACCGCAATAGCTCGTCGCCAAACTCGTGCCCATAGCAATCATTGAAGTATTTGAAGTCGTCGACGTCGCACACGGCGACGACAACCTCTCCCTCATGGCGGTTCGCAAGCGATTCTCTGAGCGAGTTCCTGTTGTTGAGGCCGGTCAGCTCGTCGGTCATGGCCTGGTTTCTTGACTTAACCTCGCGCATCGCGCCAAGACGGGTCGCGTTATAGC
This sequence comes from Olsenella sp., assembly GCA_017941585.1. Classification (GTDB taxonomy): domain Bacteria; phylum Actinomycetota; class Coriobacteriia; order Coriobacteriales; family Atopobiaceae; genus Olsenella_J. Next base: position 6,621 of record JAGAWD010000227.1, read on the forward strand.
GGATGATGCTCGCTAGGAGCACCGCCATACCGGTGAGTGCCGCACCCATGACAAAGTCGGTGGATGGCTGCGCGCCCATGAGTACGCCACCGATGGCGAAGAGTCCGAACGACTCTGCGGTGATGCAGAAGGCAAACGCAGGCTTGACGGCAAAGAAGCAGGTCGTGATAACGAGCGTGTACACGAGCGGAAAGACCTGGTTGCCGGATCTGTAGTTGGAGAAGGCCATCCACGCACCGATGGCGGACTCGATTACCGCAAACAGCAGCAGGGTGGTAGCGGCAGCCTTGTGAGTCTGGCGCGTGGAGAGATAGCGGTGCGCATTTGCCGCCAGAAGCACGAAGTTGGCGATTGACACAACCGCCGAGACGAGGTAGCGCGTCACCCACACGCCTGAGCTCAGGCTTACGTATGCGGGGACATCTGTGCCGATGGTGCGAATGAGCAGTATCGTCTGGATGATGACGCAGATTATGCTTACGATTTTACCGAGGCTCATGTTGGAGAAGTCGATGGCGTCGCGGACGCCGTCGTCGAGGGGTGAGATCCCCAGCCATTCGCGAAGTTCCTTTGGCATGAATCTTGCTCCTGCGTAGTTCTTGGGTGCTGTTAGAAAGATAAAATTCACACACGTACAAACATTATTTCATTGTTGGTTGCCATCGGATTTTGCCGGCTGGGTGAAAGTGTGATACGAGCGATGAGCGGCTCTATGGAGGTTTTCGTGGAAAGCGATTCTTTGGTGTACGTTCCTGCTGCGGCAAGCTATGCGAGTGTATTCGCGGTGGGGGAGAACGGCGTGTGCGAGGTTGGACTCATCGATCCGGGTGCGGACGACTACTCTCTTCGCGTTCCGATGAGCGCCCTCGAGGAGATGGAAGAGGTCGGCGTGGAGCGCATGAGCGAGCTGACGGATAGGCTCGCGCTGCTGCACCTCCGCGTCAGACGTGGGGTGGACACCCCTCGTGCCTTCGAGGTTTTCGTGGGAAGGTCGGAGGAGGGGGAGCTTGGGCTTTGGTTCTCCCGCGGCGTCTCTAGCGCTTGCCACGTGTGCGACCTGGACGAGGGGAGAGAGCGTGAGCTTTCCTCTGCCCTGTGCTCGGTCGACCTTTCCTCCTGGAGGAGGGGAGGCCCCGAGCAGCCGCCCTCGCTCGACGTGTGGAGCTGGTCCATGCAGGCGATCGGCGGCGGGCTTGGCGTTGCGGGCTACGGCAGGGGCGGTTCTCCCGACGGGCTCGACGTCCTGGTGGAGCTGCTGTCGTCGTTCGGACTTGCCGTCGCTTGGGGCGAGGACGGCCCATATGCCGAGGTGCAACAGTGAGTGAGTCCACCTACTACGTGTACGTCATTCGTTGTGCGGACGATTCGCTCTACTCGGGAATCACGACCGACGTCGTGCGCAGGATGGGCGAGCACAGGTCGAAATCGCCCGCGGCGGCAAGGTATACGAGGGCCCATGGGGCCACAGACCTCGTGGGACTGTGGCGCTGCGTGGGCAGGTCGCTTGCCAGTAGGCTCGAGTGGAGGCTCCACCACATGACGCGTGCGCAGAAGCTTGGGCTTCTCGATGGCCCGGAGGGTGCGGGCGAGGAATACGAGCCTGTTGGCGAGGAGGAGCGCAGGAGGATGTGGGCGCGCTCGGCCGGCCTGGCGTCTTCCGAATAATTGTCCGCTCATGCTCCTATGATGTAATGCCTCGTCGTACAAACGCAAACGGAGGAGTGTCACCATGTTTGAGATAGAGTGCCCCAATTGCCACACCGTCTTTGAGGAGGACGAGTCAAAGTTTGCGGGCATCATCAAGCAGGTCCGCGACAAGGAGTTCCAAAGAGAGCTTGACATTCAGGTCAAGCACATGGAGGAGGCGAAGGCCGCGGCCGTTGCCGAGGCCGTCGCCAAGGCCGAACAGGCCGCCCTGGTTCGTGGCGCACGGAAGGACGAGGAGCTTGCAGCGCTTCGAGCCCAGATGGAGGCCCTCAAGGAGCGCCAGCGCATCGAGCTTGAGAGCTCTCTTGCCAAGGCGAACGCCCAGGTGGAGGCACTTAAGGAGCAGATGGCGCACGAGAAGAGCGCCGCGGCGAGCGAGATGGAACGCGTGCGCGCACAGGCACAGGTGGCAAGCGAGCGCGAGAAGAGGGAACGGGAGGCTCGCCTGAGTGAGAAGGAGCTCAGGATCCAGCAGCTAGAGCTGAGTATCTCGGCGAACGAGTCCCTATTCGAAAACGAGAAGAAGCTTGCCGTCAATCAGGTTCGGCAGGAACTTGAGCATGAGCGTGACGACTACAGACGCAAGGCGGAACTCGCCGAGGAGGGCAGCAAGCGCCTCGAGGCCATGCTCGAGGAGCAGAAGCGCGAGAGCGCCCGTCAGATTGAGCAGACGATAGCGATGAAGAACGAGGAGATTGAGCGGATAAAGAGCCTTCGTTCCCAGCTTACGGTCAAGATGGTCGGCGAGACCCTCGAGCAGCACTGCGAGATGGAATTCAACAAGTGGCGAAGCGCCTTTCCGCTCGCCAGCTTCGAGAAGGACAATACGGTCACCGACCACAGCAAGGGCGACTATGTGTTCAGGGACTTCGACGCGGATGGTGTGGAGTACCTCTCGATCATGTTCGAGATGAAGAACGAAGAGGAGGACTCCACCAACAAGAGGCGCAATTCCGACCATTTCGACAAACTCGATCGCGATCGCAGGAACAAGAACTGCGAGTATGCGGTTCTCGTAAGCACGCTGGAGAAGGAGAACGACTTCTACAACCAGGGCATTGTGGACGTCTCCGCGATGTCTGGGCACGAGCGAATGTACGTCATTCGCCCGCAGTTCTTCATTCCGCTCCTCACGTTTCTGCAGTCTATCGCCCAGGGTACGCTCGAGTATCGTCAGCAGGTCGAGCGCCTCAAGAGCGAGAGCATCGACATTAGCTACTTCAACCAGGCGCTCGGAGAGTTCAAGGTTGGTTTCGGCCGCGACTACGAACGCGCCTCGGCCAAGCTCTCGAAGGCCATGGAGGGAATCGACAAGGCGATAAAGCAGCTGGAATCGATAAAGGAGTCTTTCCGCCTGACGGAGACCCATCTCTCGCGAGCAAACAAGAAGGCTGAGGACCTGACCATAAAGCGCCTCACCAAGAACAGCCCGCTCCTCGCCGAGCGCTTTGCGGAAGAGTCCGCTCCCGCGATTGGAGGTGCGGTCGAGCCCGACCAGGTCGAAGGGCCCGAGGAGGATGACGAGAGGCGCTAGGCGCGCCGTCTCGCTCGTCGTGTGGGTCTTGTCCCCGCGGTGACGGAGTGTGGGCGCGGGGTCCTGCTATACCGAGATGGCGCGGTAGTTCGTGTCGTACTTCTTGAGGGCCGAGCCGATGGTGCCGCTGTCCTCGCAGGACTCCTCGAAGGGCACCGTGAGGAGGTCGGGGTGCGTGTCGGGCGCGTTGTACTCGAGGTCTAGCGCCCAGAAGCTGTTGACCTCCTCCATGACGGTGATGAGGCAGTCGTAGCAGGTCATAAGCCGTTCACTCTCGTCATGGTATGCGGAGCTGGAGGGTATTGCCGCGTCTTCGAGCTCCGCCCGTGCGTCTGCGAGGCTCTGCGCGAGTTCCTGTGTGGACTGATAGGTTGCCTCGCGCTCCGCGCGTCGGTTGCTGTACGTCTTACGGTAGGTCTCTATGGCGTCTCTCACCTGCTTTGCCGAAGTGGCAAGCGAGTTGTATGCGCTCTTGACCTTTTCGTGGGCGGCTTTCTCCGTGGCACTCTCCTCCGACTCGCTTTTCTTCTGCTCGTCATCCTTCTTCTGCTGGGCGCTTTCGCTCGTGGCGCTCGAGCCGGAGCTTGAGCCGTTGCCGTTTGACTGGGCGGCCCCGTTAACGATCTTTGCGACGTTCTGCGCCTGGGGGTCGGTGTTGGTCCCTCCGCAGCTGTGCATAAGGGTGAAGATGAGCCCTATTGCAACGAGTGCCACGACCCCAATGATGATGAGGTGGCGGTGGCTGTTTTCCTCCCACTCGCTCTCGCCCCTGAAGCGCTCCGCGCGATGAGGGTCGACGGCGATCGGGGAGAAGACCTGTCCCCCGACAGGCTCGTAGGGGGGTTCTTGGCTGTTGCGATCCTCGGGGACATCGAGGTCGTCACGCTCCGGCGCTTCCACATCGGGCGAAGGTGATTGGGGCGCCTCTGGTGCGGTTGTCGCGATGTCCGACGAATCCTCCGCGACGGGACCTTCGGCTGGGGTTGCCATATCGTCCGGCTCCTTGTTGGCGTGGGCTGCGTCTGCGGTGAGCTCCGGCTCCGGAGAGGCGATTCCCCGGTCGACCGAGAGGCCGATTCTGTTCATGATAGTGGTGACTTCGCCAGGCTGTTTCTTCAGGGCCTCTCCTTCGCCCTCTTCATGCCATGCGTCAAGACGCGTACCGCACTCGATGCAGAACTCCTGGTTGGCCCTGAGGGGGGCTCCGCACTTCGGGCAGAACTTGGGAGACATAGACAACACTCCATTTGGGTTTGCGTGCGTATTGAGATTGGGTGGCGTCTTGAGACGTTACCTCATCTAGTGTACTTGCTTTGCGTGCGGATGCATAAGGTAAATGCCTATTAAATTGCGTCCTTAGTACCTAAGGACTTGGTACCTAAGGACTCGGCACATAAGGACGCGACTGTGTTGTCGCCTTCGAGACAATGTCCGCCCGCCATGAGATAGTGTTGGTATGGCAGGTTACGTAGGGGGGTGTCTTGCAGAACATGGCTCGGTGTAGACTCGCTAGGCTCTTGCTGCCAGCCGCTCTCGCGGTGGCGGTTTCGGCTGTCGGATTGGGAAGTGCTCTTCTTACTCCGAATGAGCCGATGGCCGCCACCGGGCAAGAGGCGGGAGGGGGTGCCGCGTCGGGCCGTCTGTCAGAGGCGACCCTGTGGGACGAGGGGGAGTCTCCGAATTACGTGCGTCTGGTTGGTCCGGCCCGCGTACCCGAAGACCTTTCCCCGGGGGAGGTCCGCTATTCGGGCGTCGATGCCTCCGGGAGGGCGGGTAGGGTCGAGGCCTGCATCACCTACGAGATGATGTCGGAGGGCTCGTCACGCAAGCGCTCCAGCAACGTTCCCGACCCGGCCGGGTGGGGGCACAATGCCAGGGTAGAGGTCGAGCTTCCCGATGGGCGCCTC
>JAGAWD010000228.1 GCA_017941585.1 Olsenella sp.
AGGACGTTCCTGTGGCTGCGTATCCACTCGCAGTTCGACAGCTCCACCATCTTCGCCTTGTCGAGCTTGCGGTCGGCGTCGTAGCGGATGTCGGCCACGTTGGCCTCCGGGTCGGAGAAGCCCGCCTGCCGCAGAAGGCGCGTGCGCTTGTTCACGCGCCGGGCGTCCCACTCGGCGTCGACTATCATGGCGAACCGCTCGTCGAACGTCATGTCCGCCACTCCCGGCGATTCCTCCTGGTCGCGGTACGCCTGCGCCATCACCGACAGCCGCATGTTGTAGAGCTTGTCCATCGTCGATTGACTCGCCGCCATCATTCATCGTCTCCTTCTGCGTCGTTTTGGTCCAGGTTCTGGTAGTAGTCGCTTCCCCTCAGGTACGCGCCGTCGTCGGGGTCTTCCGGAGCGGATTCCGCCATCTTCGCGATCAGCGACTTGACCGTCTTGTAGCTCGGGCGCGGCGAGTAGGACAGCGCCTTCGCGCATGCCTGCTCGAGCATCCCCTTGCCGTGTTTCTTGGCGAGGGAGAGCACGCCTCGGCAGGAGCGGTAGGACTGCTGCTCGATCTTGCGCGATCTGAGGATGCCGTCGACCACCGCCTCGCACGACGGGCCGACCTCCCGCGCCCACCTGCGGAAGCGGTCGCCATCCCATTCCACGAAGTCGCGGTGCGAGTCGGGCATGTGCTCCGTGTTCGTGGAGTAAGAGCCCCTCGGCCCGTGCAGGCGCCCGTGAATGGCGATGCGCTCGCCGTCGCAGACGACCCACACCGCCGACTTCGTGGCGCAGACCTCGACTTCGCGCTTGACGTAGCTGAACGGAACCGAGTACCAGGACCCGTCGAAGGCGACGTGGTAGTTAAAATTTACGGTGGCGGTCTTGCGGGTCACCATCTCGTAGGGCTTGCCGGGCAGCGGGACGAGGAGAGGCTTCTCTTGGCGGACGAAGATCTCGTCCCTGCTGCCCTCGCGCTTCTGGAACGGGCGCGCGTTTATCTCGCGCACCTTGTCCATCAATGCGGCGTTGAGCTGGGCCAGCGACGTGAACAGGCGGTCGCGCAACGGCGCCATGGCGCGCTGCTCTATGACCCGCACGCCCATCTCGATCGCCCCCTTGTCGCGCGGCTTCCTCGGCCGGGCGGGCACGATGGCGCATCCGTAGTACTCGGCCATGCGGCGGTACTGGTCGTTGACGACGAGCTCCTCGACGGTGTTCTTGATCACGCCTTGGCGCAGGTTGTCGGGCACGATTATCGGCACGCTGCCGCCATAGAAGGCGAAGGCGTTCACGTGGGCCTCGACCCAGGACTCCTCCTTCATGTCGAAGAACCCCTCGGCGTAGAGCTCGCCCGAGTACGGCAGGCAAGCCGCGAACACGTACACCTTCAGCAGCTCCCCCGTGTCCAGGTCCAGGACCGCCATGGTGTCACCGACGTAGTCAACCTGCATTTCCTGCGCCGGCTTGCGGTCGATGTGCATGGCGACCTTGTTCGCAGCCGCCCACTTCCTGTGCTTCTGGCAGAACGCCGAGTACATGTAGGGCTCTTTGCCCGACGCCAGGGCTTCGTCGCAATACTCCGACCACAGCACCATGAGCGTCACGCCCGGGCGCTCCATCTCCCTGTCGACGCGCTCGTGGTCGATCTCGGCCTTCGACGCGTCGGACCTGGGCTCCCTCGGGTAGATGGCCGCCCGGATCGCCTCGTCGTTCATCTCATCCGGAAGCGGCCACTCCAACCCGCGGGCCTTCGCCCTGTCGACGACGGTGACGACCGTCGCCGTGGAGCACTTGCACGAGAACGCGATGTTCCTGATGCTTATCCCCATGGCCCTCTGCCTGAGGATTTCCCTGTACTTGACCATTTCCTTCTCCTTTTCTCTCGATGGCCAAGGGCGCCCTTCGCGCCCATTGAGATTTTGCTGGAAAAGGAAAGCGCCCCTTGCGGGGCGCGTGTCAATTCTTCTCGTTGGCGTGTATCAGCCTACCGTGGAACGCTGTAGCACCGCTGCGTGGAACCGCGTAGCAAAACCAGCGTAATAAGCAGGTCAAAAACAAACATGCAAGCTTCCAGCCACGCGGAACAGCCCCCAGCCGGTTGAAATCGGTCCAATTCCCTTGCAAACAACGATTTGGTAGGAGCATGACTCGCATTCGATGAATTGCGTGACCTATTCCGCTCATTCGACGGAATAAGCGCTCGTCGTGCGTTCGATTGGCCCCTAAAAGGGCGCTTGCTTGAGTCCTATCATCTACGCAAAGCTTGATATGGCAGCGAAAGGGCGTCGTGCATGGACGTGCGCACAAGGATTAAGCTCGTAAGGTTCGGCCAGAAAATCAAGGAGCATCCCGACGTAGCGCGGAGCATGGGCGCTACGTTTGCGGTGGCATCAAAAGCAGCTAAGGCTAAGAAAGGCGTGTCGAACGGCCGATGAAAACGCGGGACCTGCATCGTCACGCTTTATTGCTCTGCTTCGAGCTTCTCCGTCCACAGTTGAAGTGCCTCGATAGCTACGGACAATCGCTCGAGGTCGGCTTGGATGTCTTTGAGGTCTCCAAGCTCGGAAGGCGAGACTTCGCCATCTGATGCGATCTCGACGAGGGTCGATCGTTTTGAAAGAAACGAATTGAGTGACGCCTCCATCTGCAGGACGATGCGGGAGAGTTCGCCGGCGTCGACGGCCGGGACGTACTTTCTGCCAATAGCGCAG